>JBHAES010000288.1:0-6919 GCA_041855725.1 Actinomycetota bacterium | reverse complement strand
TGAGGCCCGGAGCGCCGGGTGCGTACGGGGTCAGCCGGGCACCCGGCACGAACCCCGCCCCCTCGACCACCCGGAGCGGCAACGGCCCGTCGTCGCCGTGCAGCACCCCGGCGTCGTCGACCCGCAGCCGCGCCGGCGCAGGGGCCAGCCGCGCCCACGCCTCGTCCCACCGCGGTGGTGTCGGCCAGTCGACCGCCGCCTCCCCGTGCCACCACACCGTCCCATCGTGACAGCCCCCGGGTAACCCTCCGGTCACGAATGGTTGAAACGGTTTGACCAAAGGGTTGATCCGTGCTCGGATCGTGTCGTGTCGTAGCGCGCGCCGACGTCGGCGCGCCCGGTCAGCGAGGACAGGAGACAGCCATGAAGAGACGGGCCTTCGTCGCCGGGGTCGCCGGCACCATCGGCCTCGGGGCCGCCGCGTGCGGCAGCGGCAGCGGGTCGGGCCAGGCGACGGGCGCCGGCGTCGGCACGCTGAAGTTCTTCCAGTCGGGTGACGTCAACCAGGGCGGCGGCTACGCCGCGATGGCCGCCAGGTACAAGGAGCAGACCGGCGTCACCGTCGAGCTGGTCGAGATCCCCAACGCCGACATGTCCACGAAGCTCAAGAACGCGGCGCAGGCCAACGACTTCCCGGCGCTGGCCCGTGTGGGCGCGGTCGACCCGCTGTGGAAGGACGCCACCGTCGACCTCAAGGACGTCGCCGCCGCCGCGAAGGTGAGGTCCGACCTGGCCGCCAAGGACTCCTCGGGCCGCTACTACTCCATCCCGTCCGACGTCACCGCCGTCGGCCTCTACCTCAACAAGACCCTGTGGGCCAAGGCCGGTGTCGCCTACCCCACCTCGGAGGCGGGGATCTGGTCGTGGGACGAGTTCGTCGCCGCCGCCAAGCGGGTGCAGGCCGCCACCGGCGCCAAGTACGGCATGGTGATGGACAAGTCGAGCCACCGGCTCAACTCGTTCCTGTACGAGTTCGGCTCCACCCAGTGGCAGCCCGACAGCAGCGGCACCTGGACCACGAACGCCGCCACCACCACGGCGCTGGAGTACTTCAAGGGCCTCAACGACGACACGTTCATGCCCACGGCGGTCTGGCTGGCCAAGGACGACCCCAACGCGCTGTTCAAGTCGGGCCAGGTGGCCTCGTACTACTCCGGCTCGTGGCAGATCGCCGACTTCGCGAAGAACATCAAGGACTTCGAGTGGGTGTCGGTGTACGCGCCCAAGCAGCCGGTGCGGGCCGTCAACTACGGCAACGCGGCGGCCATGGTGGTGTTCGACGGGCCCCAGGCCGAGGCGGCGAAGGCGTTCTTGGCCTGGCTCTACCAGGCCGAGAACTACACCCAGCTGATGCAGCACTCGGGCATGCTGCCCGCGGTCGAGGGGGTGACGCCCACGTACGCGAGCAACGCCGACGCGTTCGAGCTCTACAACGCCGAGATCGCGGCGAGCGACCCGATCGTCGCGAAGATCAAGGCGCTCGGCCTCGCCAACGAGGTGGCCGGCAAGGCCACCGAGGGCGACCCCGTGCGCGACAACACCGTCAAGTACCTCAGCGGCGAGCTCAGCGTCGACGCGGCCGTCACCGCGATCTCCGACGCGCTCACCAAGGCCTTCAAGTAGCCTCGTCACCGGCGCCCGCCCACCTCGCGGCGGGCGCCGGGCCGACCGTCCCCGGAGGACCGCGTGACCATGCCGACGTCCGTGGAGCCCGCGGCTCCACCGGTGCGCCGCCGCGCCCGGACGCGGGTGCTGCGCGACCACCTCACCCCGCTGATGTTCACCGTCGTCACGATGGTGCTGTTCGTCATCTTCTTCGTGTGGCCGGCGGCGCTGGGCCTCTCCTACTCGTTCACCGCCTACCGCGGCGTGCCGTGGACCCTGAGGTGGACGGGTCTGGCCAACTACCAGGAGCTGTTCGCCGACCCCGACTTCTACCGGGCGCTGGGCCGAACCGTGCTCTACACGGCGCTGGCGGTGCCCCTGCACTTCGTGGTGGCGCTCGCGATCTCGGTGCTGCTGGTGAGCAAGCACATGCGGGGCGCGGGTGCGGCGCGGCTCGTCTTCTTCTTCCCGTGGCTGATCTCGCCCATCGTGGTCGGCATCATCTGGCGGTGGCTGTTCGGCGAGAGCTTCGGGTTCGTGAACTTCATCGTCCAGTCGCTCGGCGGCGGTGCCGTACGCTGGCAGACCGACGGCAACCTGGCCCTCGTGGTGATGCTGCTCGCCGGCACGTGGGGCGGCACCGCGTTCACGATGCTGCTGTTCATCGCGGCGCTCAAGAACATCCCCCGCTCCTACTACGAGGCCGCCGCGATCGACGGGGCCGGCGAGTGGCGCCAGTTCTGGACGATCACGCTGCCGCTGCTGCGGCCGACGTCGTTCCTGGTGGTGCTGCTGGGCACCATCGGCGCGATGAAGGAGTTCGCGCTGATCCAGGCCCTCAACGACGGCGGCCCCGGCACCCAGAACATGCTCATGGTGCAGTACATCTACAAGACCGGCTTCGAGAACACGAGGATCGGCTATGCGAGCGCGGCGTCGATGGTGCTCATGGTGATCCTCGTCGTCATCGCCCTCGTCCAGATGCGCATCGACAACGCGGGGAGCGACCAGTCATGACCGCCGACACCGCCTCCGGGGCCGTCCCGCCCGTCGCCGCGCCGCGCCGGTCGCGTGCGAGGCAGCGCCGCTGGGGGCCGGCGACGGTGGTCGTCACCGGTCTCGTGTGGCTGCTGGCGCTGCTGTTCGCGGTGCCGATCGGATGGTTCCTGCTCAGCTCGTTCAAGCCGGGCAGCGAGCTGTTCCGCTACCCGATCACCCTCCTGCCCGAGCACTGGACCCTCGCGGGCTACACCACCGCGTGGAGCCGGTTCGACTTCGCCCGCTACTTCGCCAACACCGCCACCGTCGCGGTGGTGACCACCGTGCTCACCGTGATCGTGAGCGCCGCCACGGGCTACGCGTTCGCGAAGTACCAGACGTGGTGGCTCAAGGTGTTCTTCGTCTGTGTGCTCGCCACCACGATGCTGCCCACCGAGGTGATCATGCCCTCGACCTTCGTGGTGATCCGTGACCTCGGCCTCTACGACACCCTGCCCGGCATCATCGTGCCGTCGATCCTCACCGCCACGGGCACGTTCATGTTCCGGCAGTACTTCAAGACGGTGCCGAACGAGCTGATGGAGGCCGCCCGCATCGACGGCGCCGGCGAGCTGCGGATCTTCTGGTCGATCATGCTGCCGATCGCCCGCCCGATTGCGATCACGCTGGCGATCTTCTCGTTCCACTGGCGGTGGAACGACTACATCTGGCCGCTGCTCGTGCTCAAGGACCAGCGCCTCTACACCCTCCAGGTCGCCCTGCGCTCCATCGTGGGCGCCGACAACATCGACTGGTCGGTGCTGCTGTCGGCGTCGGTGGTCTCGCTCATCCCCATGGTGATCGTGTTCTGCGTGTTCCAGCGCTACATCATGAACGCCGACATGAACGCGGGTCTCAAGGACTGAGGCTGCGTACGGACCACATGAGCGCCCACCACGACACCGGCAGGACCGCCGCCACGACCTGGCCGGCTGGACCCGACCCGAACGGGTCGGGGGGCGCGCTGCTGCGGGTGCTGGCCGCGCGGGTGGGGGCGCTGGTGGAGCCGTGGCTGAGCGGGCCGCTGCCGGTGCCGCACCGGGCGCTGCAGCAGACGGCCGAGGCGGCCGCGTACGCCTGGCTGGCGCCCGGCGGGCTGTGCGGCGACCCGCGGCTGGTGCCCCGCGCCGAGGAGTGCCTCGACGCGCTCGCCCGCCAGCAGGGCCGGCTCGGCCTGTTCCTCACCGGCGACAACGTGGAGTCGCCGCCCGACTCGTCGTTCACGGTGAACGGCCTGGCCCGGCTGGTGCGGGTCTGCCGCGACGCCGACCGCGCCGAGCTGGCGGGGGTGCGGCGCCGCGCCGAGCAGGTGCTGCGGGCGGTGCTGCCCGGTCTGCTCACCGGCGGCGTCCACACCCCCAACCACCGGTGGGAGATCGCGGCGGCGCTGGCCCAGCTCGCCGACCTGTTCGACGACCAGGCGGCCGCCGACCGGTGCGACGCGTGGCTCGCCGAGGGTATCGACGCCCAGCCCGACGGCCTCTACACCGAGCGTTCGCCCAGCTACGCCGCCCACGTCACCAACCCGTGCCTGCTGCTGCTGGCACGGTTCCGGCGGCTCCCGGCCCTGGTCGACGTGGTGCACCGCAACCTGCACGCCCACCTCACGCTGACCGACCCCACGGGCCGGGTCGAGACCCTCCAGTCGCGCCGCCAGGACCAGCGCCTGGAGCTGTCGGTGGCGATGTTCGCCTGGCAGCTGCGGGTGGTGGCGCTGCGGACCGGGTGCGCCCGGTGCGCGGCCGCGGCCGCGTGGGCCGAGGCGCTCGGCGGCTCCGACCCGCTCGCCGCCATCGGCGCCGCGCTGACCAGCCCCGAGACCCTGGCGCCCCTGCCCGGGCACCCCGCCCCGGCGGGCTCCTCGCCGGAGGCGCCCGGGTGGGAGGTGCTGGCCACCTCCGACGTCGCGGTGTGGCGCCACGGTGCGGCCCGGGTCGTGGTGCGGGCCGCCCCGGACGTCGCCGTCCTGGGCCGGGTCGAGTCGGGCACGGCCGCCAACCCGACCTTCGCCCACGTGCGGGTCGCAGACGCGTGGGTGTCGTCGGTCCGCCTGTCGCGCTCGTTCTTCGCCGTCGGACCCTTCCGTGCCACCACCCTCACCGTCGACGACACCACGGCCCGGCTCACCGAGCGGGTGACCGCCTCGTACTACCAGCCGCTCGGCGCCGCCGGGGCTGCGAGGGCGGGTGGGCTCGACTACGCCCACGAAGGCCGGTTCGCGGCCCAGATGAGCTTCGCCGAGCGGGTCCGCGACGAGGTGACGCTGGCCACCACGGTCACCGTCACCCCGCACCCCGACGGGGCCGCGTTCGAGGTGGTCACCGCCGGTCCTCGGGTCACGCTCACGCTGGAGCTGGGCCTCGGCGACGTGGCCGTCGAGCACGTCGCCGGACCCTGGCTCGACCTCGGTGACGGCCGCGTGGTGGCCTCGCACGGCACGGTGGCCCGGCTGGGCTCGTACGACCTGGCCCTCGACGTCACCGGCGACCTGCCGGCGGCCGTGCCCGCGCAGGTCGCCTACGACCCCGGTGAGGCCTACACGTTCCTCGGCGGCACCGACGCCGTCGGCGGCGCCCGGCTCTACCTGGCGGCGGCCACCCCGGGCCGGCTGACGGCGCGGCTGCGGCTCGTGCCGACGGCGTGAGCGACCCCCGACGACGGCCGCGGCCGGTGCGCGGTCGCGGTCCCCGACCCCCGGCCTGACCAGGGGTCCCGTGCGCCGTACGGCGCCGGTCGGGCTTTCGTAGGATGCGGGCAGGGCCGAACCGAGGAGGAGCAGTGACCCGTGTCGTGCGGCGCCAAGAGGGCGCGATCTGGACCGACCTCGAGCCCGGTGGCCAGGACCTGACCTGGATCGGGCTGCGGGTCGTCGAGCTCGACGGCCGCCACGAGGTGCGCCTCGGCGACCGGGAGGCGCTCGTGGTGCCGCTCGCCGGGTCGTGCACCGTGTGGACCGACGACGCCACCTTCGACCTCGCCGGCCGCGAGTCGCCGTTCGCGGGCCCCACCGACGCCGCGTACGTGCCCCGCGACGCCCGCCTCGTGCTGGAGGGGGAGGGCCGGGTCGCGATCCCGCTCGCCGTGGCGCACGCCGCGTTCGACGCGGCCTACCTGCCGGCCGGGTCCGTACGCCACCTGGCACGGGGTGCGGCCTCGATGTCGCGGCTGGTGCGCGAGTACGCGATGCCCGAGGCGTTCACCGCCACCTCGAGGCTGCTCGTGTGCGAGGTGGTGACCCCCGCCGGCAACTGGTCGGGCTACCCGGCCCACAAGCACGACACCGCGACGGCCACCGAGTCGGAGCTGGAGGAGGTCTACTACTACGAGCTCGCCGACGGCCCCCACGGCGAGCCCGGGTTCGGCCTGCACGAGACCACCGCCTCCGACGACCGGCCCATCGACGTGCACGCCGAGGTGCGCACCGGCGACACCGCGCTCGTCCCGTACGGGTGGCACGGGCCGTGCGCCGCCTGCCCGGGCCACGACATGTACTACCTCAACGTGATGGCCGGCCCCGCCACCGGCAAGGACTGGAAGATCACCGACCATCCCGACCATGCCTGGGTGCGGGCCACCTGGCCCGACCTGCCGGTCGACCCGAGGGTCCTCGCCGGTCTTCGCTGAGCCAGGCCAGTCCGGCCGTTGGCGGTCGACGGTCCCCGGCCGCGCGGCCCACCCCGGCGGGACTAGGGTGTGTAGCCACGAGACTCATGCGCAGGGAGGCGAGATGAGCGACACCGTCCGGCTGACGGTCGCGCAGGCGACGGTACGGTTCCTGACCCACCAGCACGTGGCCCGCGACGGGCTCCGGCAGCGGCTCTTCGCCGGCGTGCTGGGCATCTTCGGGCACGGCAACGTGGCGGGGCTGGGTCAGGCGCTGCTGGAGTCCGAGCTCGCCGACCCGGGGGCGCTGCCGTACGTGCTGGTGCGCAACGAGCAGGCGATGGTGCACACCGCCGCCGCGTACGCCCGGGCGAAGGACCGGCTCCAGGTGTGGGCGTGCACCAGCTCGATCGGGCCGGGCGCCACCAACATGGTCACGGGTGCCGCGCTGGCCACCGTCAACCGGCTCCCGGTGCTGCTGCTGCCGGCCGACTCGTTCGCCACCCGCTCGGCGCAGCCGCTGCTGCAGGAGCTGGAGGTCCCGCAGGCCGGCGACGTGTCGGTGAACGACGCCTTCCGGCCCGTGTCACGCTACTTCGACCGCGTCACCCGGCCCGAGATGCTGCCGTCGGCGCTGCTCAACGCGATGCGGGTGCTCACCGACCCGGCCGAG
>JBHAES010000287.1:0-5794 GCA_041855725.1 Actinomycetota bacterium | reverse complement strand
CGTCCTGGACCAGATCACGGCGCTCAACACCACGACGTCGAACATGATCGCCTCGACGTCCAAGATGCTCGCGGACCAGTCGGCGTCCATCCAGTCGCAGGCCGCGAGCGCGACCGTCGGGCTCCCCCAGCTCCATCACGTCGCACACGGCGCGGGCGACCACGTGGGGGTTGTTGGCCGACCCGGCCCAGCTGCCCGAGGTCATGAGCGGGCTGAGGAACTCGACCGGGGAGCGCAGCGTCGCCAGCTCGACGCCCTCCTCCAGCGCGTGGTGCAGCTCCTCGACACGGGCCGGCATCTCGGCCTGCGTACGGCGGTAGACGATCGTGACGTGGCCGCCGAGCCGGCGGGCGGTCCGGGCCGCGTCCATGGCGGTGTTGCCGCCGCCGATGACCAGCACCCGCTTGCCGGGCACCGCCGGCAGCGGCGTCTCGTAGCCGTCGCGGTGGCCCTGCATGAGGTTGACGCGGGTGAGGAACTCGTTGGCGCTCATCACGTTGACCAGGTGCTCGCCCGGCACGTTCATGAACCGCGGCAGGCCAGCCCCGGTGCCGACGAACGTCCGTACGAAGCCGGCGTCGGCCAGGTCGGTGAGAGTGGCGGTCTTGCCGACCACGAAGTTGGTGACGAACCGGCCGCCGAGCGCCCGGATCTTGGCGACCACGTCGTCGATCAGCTGGTTGGGCAGCCGGAACTCGGGGATGCCGTAGCGCAGCACGCCGCCGAGGGCGTGGAACGACTCGAACACGGTCACCGGGTAGCCGTCGGCGGCCAGCAGGTAGGCGTTGATGAGGCCCGCCGGCCCGGACCCGACCACCGCGACGGGCGGCTTCGCAGCGGCCTGCCACGGATCGGGTCGCGACGCGAGCCGGGCCAGCGCCGCCTCGGGCTCGAACGTCCGCGCCCGCTGCGGCAGGAACCATTCCAGCTGCCCGATCTCGATGGGGCGCCTCGAGTGGGTGCACACACCCTGGCACTGGAGCTCCTGCGGGCAGACGCGGCCCGTCACGTTCGGCAGCGGGTTCACCGACTCGACGAGCTCCATCGCCTCCCGGAACCGGCCGTTGCCGATCAGCGCGAGCACCGTGGGGATGTGGATCTGCACCGGGCAGCCGCCCTGCGGCTCCTTGTGCCCCTTGACCAGCTTGCCCAGCTCGCACGGCGCGTCGGTGCACTGCTTGTCGCGGATCGCCTCCAGCCACACGAACAGGTCGACCTCGCGGGGGGTGTAGCCGATGTCGAGGTAGCCGAGGTAGCCGGTGTTGACGAGGTCGAAGTCGTCGGTGCGTTCCTCGGGCGCACGGACGTGAGGCGGGATCGAGTTGTCGGCCGGCCACCCCACCGACAGGCCCTTGAACATCGGGTAGCGGTCGGACAGGTGGGCGTCGAGGCCGCGGATGAGCTTGCGCTTGTGCCCCAGCGGCACGTTCCAGATGAACCGCATCAGCACGCGGCTGGCGTCGTCGTCGCGCAGCAGCGCCTCCCACAGGGTCGTGACGAAGGCGGGCGACAGGTCTCGCTGCCGGAACTCGGCCGCTACCGCCTGCATGCCGTCGGCGATGAACATGTCGCGGAACACCTGCGGGTCGGCGAGCAGGTGCCGCTGCAGCACGTCCATCTGCGCCCGGTGGGCCGTCACCGTACGGGAGGCGGCGAGCTGTTCGACCAGCCGCTGCGACTCGGCGAGCGCCTTCGCCGCCTCGACGTAGGCCGTCATCTCCGACGGGGTCGCGGTGGTCATCGGATGATCTCCGCGTCGCACGTGGCGATGACCTTGCGGATCCGCCGGTCGATGTCGTCGGTCACCTCCAGCGTGTCGAGCACCCCGGGCCGGATCCGGGCGACGTCCTTCGCCTCGCCGTCGACCACCAGCTTGGTCCGTTCGAAGAGCTCGGGCAGGTCGGTGTAGCAGGTGCCGCAGTCGGTGCACAGCGGCTGGTCGGCGGCGGCCAGCGTGACCGGGGCCGAGCACGGCGGGGGCGCGTCGCCCGGGGCGGGCGCCTCGGCGCGGGCGGCAGGCGCCGACGGGGCGCCGGCGGCGAACGACACCGGCGCCACGGGGGCCGTCGGGGTGGCCGAGGCGGCCAGCTCCGACATGGCCAGCGCGATCTCGTCGAGCGAGGACTCCCGCTGCTTCATGGCCGCGTCGTACTGGGCCTGGAGGGCGTCGATGTCGGCCTGGTGCAGCGAGGTGAGCGCCTTCACGTGGCGGCCCGCCATGTACTGCAGCAGCTGCCAGTTGCGGCGGCGGCCCTCGGCCATCTCGACGATCGCCGCAGAGCAGCGGACCTTCGTGAGCCGGCGCGCCGCGTCGGTGACCAGGATGTAGGGCACGTGGCCGCCGCGCTCCACCTCGGGCAGCTCCAGGTAGTCCTCGATCGGCAGCGCCATCGGCTCCTCGGGCCGCCGCCAGCGGCCGGAAGTGCTTGCGGAACCGTGTCTCCCCGTACGCGAAGTGCGCCGGGGTGAGGGTGGTGTCGAGCAGCTGCACCTGGCCGTCGGCGTCGACGTGCTCGATGGTCTGCGTGGCCCACGTCTGGTCGGGGTCGGGGTTGCCGTCGAGGGAGAACCAGTCGTGCAGGGCCTCGCCGCGGCGCGGGTCGTGGACGAACACCGGGTTCATGCGGCTGGCGACGGCGAGCCTGGCCCGCTTGCTGGCCGCCGAGTCGTCGATGCCGTGCTCGGACTGGCACGGGGTGTAGACGTCGAGCAGCGCCGGCCCGTCGGCGTAGGTGAGGAACTCCATCACGTTCTTGAGGAAGTGCGACTGCACCGCCGTCGCCGACGAGCAGACGAAGACGCCCGGGTGGAACGAGGCGAGCACCCCGAGCTCCTTGCGCACCTCACGCTTGCCCCCCTGGGCGTCACCCACCCGGGACAGGTCGGAGTCCTGGCCGTGGAACGACGCCGTGGAGGCCTGCCCGCCGGTGTTGGAGTAGGCGCCGGTGTCGAGCACCATCATCTTCACCGGCGTGCTCGTGGTGAGGATCCGCGACATGGCGCCGAACCCGATGTCGTACGAGGCGCCGTCGCCGCCGATGGTGAGCACGGTGGGCAGCAGCGCCAGCTCGTCGCGGGTGAAGTCCGCCCATCCCACCGTGGCCAGCTGCGGGTCGTGGACCGCCGGGTCGTAGGCGTCGTCGAGCTCGAGGCGGGCCGTGCGCAGCGCCCGCACGTCGTCGACGGCCTGGGCCGCCAACCCCTCGAAGATGCCCTTGGCCAGCGGCTGGGCATCCTGGAACAGGCTGTTGACCCACGGGTCGGTGAAGGCGTTGTACGGCATCGTCGACGCGTACACCGACGAGCAGCCGGTGGCGTTGGCCACCACGGTGGTGGCCGGGCCGCCGCCGCTGGGGCCGCCCTCGTAGCGGTAGAGGCGCCGCTCGAGCCTCGCGAGGGCGCGGCTCAGCCGGTCGGTGCGCGCAGCGTCGGTGTCGCCGAGCGCGGCGAGCTTCGTACGGACGTCGGCCACCAGCTGCTCCAGCTCGGCCAGGTGCGCCTTGCGGCGCCGCCCGCCGACGGCGTGGCTGGCCGCCATCACCTGCCGGGTCGCGGTGACCTCGCCGCAGCCGCGGCAGGCGCCGTGGCCGCCGGTGGTGGCGTAGTAGTTCGCCCGGTCGAGGAAGAGCCGCTTCGGCGGGCCGCCCACCCCGGCGCCGTCGACGAACCGCTCGGGGGTGGCGGGCAGCCGCGACAGGAACTCGAAGCGCTGCTCCATCAGCTCCTGCAGCGGGTTGGTCTGGTCGGCCACCGACAGGGCGTGGGGGCCGCACACGTCGATGCACTCCAGGCAGCCCGTGCACTTCCACGGGTCGATCACCACGGAGTAGAGGCCACCCTTGCCGGGGCTGCCCTTCTCGACGGCGTCGTAGAACGGGCGGGTGCGGGCCACGGGGAACCCGGCGAGCTGGTGGATCACCGCGTCCCACGAGTCGGCCTCGGCAGCCGGCACGAGGGCGACCGCCTCGGCGACGGCCTCGCTGAACGCTTTCTTCGTGTCCTTCCCGTACGCCTGCGGCACCGCGGCGGCGACGTCGGCCATCGTCTCGCGGACGTTCTTGGCCGCCGCCTTGGTCAGCTCGGCCCCCTCGCTCGCGGCCTGCAGCAGCGCCGGCACCTCGTGGAGGGTGTTGGGGATGGCGGCGTCGGGGCACACCAGGGTGCACTCCAGGCAGCCGGTGCACACGGCGGCGTCGAAGGTGGGCACGCTGCGGCGGAACAGGCCTTTGTCCTTGCCGGCAGCGGTGCCGGGCGGGATGAACAGCCCGGAGCCGGGCAGCACCGGCGCCTCGCCGATCGTGCCCTCGCGGAACGGGGTGGCGACCATGGTCTCGTAGTACTGCCGGTCGAACAGGCCCCCGGCGCCGCAGTCGTCGTGGTCGTCGCAGGCGAGGTGCTGGGAGACCTCGACGGTGAGCGAGTGCCGGTGGGTGGGGGTCTGCTCGACCCGCCGGTAGTCGGGCTGCGTGTAGTCGACGGCTCGTACGGCGTCGATGCCGTCGATGATCACCGCCATGTTGGCCTCGACGACGGCGGTGCCCTTGGAGCCGAACTTCTTCGCGATCTGGTTGCGGACCTTCTCGAGGATGATGGTGCGCGGCACCCCCTGCGACACCCGGTCGACGTGGGCGGCGACGGCGCCGATGAAGGCGATGCCCATCATGCGGGTCTGCAGCTCGGGCTGCGGCGCGTGCTTCTCGGCCACCGCGAACGCGTCGATCACGAAGAACCTGAGGTGCTTCTCGCGGATCGTGCGGCGGGCGGAGGCGGGCAGGTCGCGCCACACCTCCAGCGGCGTCAGGTTCGACTGGAGCATGAACGTGCCCCCGTCGGCGATGCCCTTGAGCGGGTTGGTGTGGTGGAACACCTTGTGGTCGGGCGACAGCACCACCTCGACGTCCTCGAGGTCGGCGTTGGTGATCCGGATCGGCTCGGGCGAGAGGGTGATGTAGTAGTTGGTCGCCGCCCCCGACTTCTCCGATCCGTACTTGGGGGCCGCCTTGGAGTGCATGCCGAGCACCCCGGCGAGGATGTCGGTGAGCAGCTTGCCGGTGGCGATGGTGCCGTAGCCGCCGACCGAGTGGAACCGGATCCGCATGCCGCCGGCGGGCAGCAGGTCGGGGTTGTCGTCGGTGTCGAGCGCCATCAGCTCGGTCTCAGGGTAGGCCGCGCGCAGTCGGTCCTGGATCTCGGCCAGGTAGGGCGAAGGGGTCTTGCTGTAGAACTGCGATCCCAGGTAGACCAGCGGGGCGAGCGTGCCGGCGTCGAGCGCCCGGGCTGCGGCCACGAGGTGGCGCGGCTGCAGGTCGTGGCCGCCGAGGCCGAAGATGGCCGTCGACCAGGTGGGCAGGTCGGCGATCGGTGGCACGCCCGGGTGACGCTCGCTCCTCGCGTTGGCCAGGCCCTTCATCAGCGCCGTGGTCACCAGCGGGGTGAGCGCCATCTGGTCGGAACGCTCCAGCACCAGCACCGCCCGCTTGCCGGCGAGCGCTGCGACCACCTCGGCCTCCGGGAACGGCTGCAGCAGCTTGATCGCGACCAGGCCGGCCTTGATGCCCTGCGACCGCAGGTACGGCAGCACCGCCTCGACGTCGTCGGTGACCGACCCGAGCCCGACGATCGCGACCTCGGCGTCGTCGTTGAACGAGGTGTGCACCGGCTGGTAGCACCGTCCGGTGAGGGCGCTGTAGTCGGCCATCGCCTGCCGGACGAGCCGCGGCACCTCGGAGGCGAAGTGCGTCCGGTGGTCGACCGCGCCCGCCTGGAAGTCGGGCTGGTTCTGCACCGGCCCGGT
>JBHAES010000286.1:0-4227 GCA_041855725.1 Actinomycetota bacterium | reverse complement strand
TCGTCCTGCCCTGTTCGCCGGGGACCCGAGGGCAGCCGGGCGCTTGCCGCACGCGACGACGCGTCGCAGGTACGCTGCCCGCATGCCGAGCCGTCCGCCACGCCCTGGCCCGCCGCCGCAGGGCCAGCCGCAGCGCCAGGGCCCACCGGCGGGCGAGCCGCCCCGCGAGCGCGACTTCGGCCACGACGGCGTCTCCGGGCTGGTCACCACCGCGCGGGCGCTGCGAGCCCGGGAGGTGTGCCGCCCGGCCCTGCCAGAGGCGTCCCCGGCCGCACCGGCCGCCGAGGGCGCCCCCGACGTCGTCGCCGCCCTCGTCGCCCGCGTCGAGGGCCGCCGCTCCGGCTGACCAGGCGATCACCGCCGCCTGGTCCAGAGCCGCGTCCTCCCGGCCGCCCCGCTCGCCGACCCCGGTCCTTCCCGTGCGCCCCGGCACCCGACCCAGCGAGAGGCGCCCCGCAGCGTCCCCGGCGGCACGTCGTGCGGGCGAGGCGCCCGGACGCGGCCGGCTCCACGCTCGGTGGCCCGGCGCGGAGGCGAGGCGGGACGGCTCGGCGCGGGCCCAGGACCCGCGAGCCCTCCCGACCGGTCCGAGGACGCCCCGGACGCTGGTCTACAGGCTGCCGGTCTGCTCGTAGCGGGTGATCATGTCGATGCGCCGCTGGTGGCGGGGCCCCTCGGAGAACGGGGTCTCGAGGAACGCCAGGGCGATCTCGACGGCCTGCTCGTGGGTGACGAAGCGGCCGCCCATCGCCACCACGTTGGCGTCGTTGTGCTCGCGGCCCAGCCGCGCGATCTCGACGGAGTAGGCGAGGGCGCACCGCACCCCCGCCACCTTGTTGGCGGCGATGTTCTCGCCGTTGCCCGAGCCGCCCAGCACGATGCCGCGCGACCCCGTCTCGGCGGCCACCGCCTCGGCGCACGGGATGATCGTGGTGGGGTAGTCGTCGTCGGCGTCGTACTCGAGGGCGCCGTGGTCGACGACCTCGAAGCCGCGCTCGGTGAGGGCGGCGACCAGCGCCTGCTTGGTGTCGAAGGCGGCGTGGTCGGTGCTGATGTGGACTCGCATGGGGCTGAGTCTGGCACCTCGACCGACCCGGCGCGCCACCGCCCCGGCGTCGACGCCTCGGGCCGCCGCGTACGCTGGGGCCGATGCCTGGCACCGTCGACCACCGCCGCCGCACCCTCCTCCTCTCGGGGGCGGCGCTGCTCGCGGGCTGCACGCTCCCCCGCCCGTCGGCGCCGGATCCGGACCCCGACCGGTGCGTACCCTCCGACCAGCTGGCCCAGATCAGCCGCATCGGGGCGGCCACGCTGCCCTACGAGCCCGACGGCCAGGCCCGGACCTACCGGGTCGACGAGGGGTTCGCCGCGCAGCTCGACAGCTGGCTCGCAGGCTGGGACGAGGGCTCGGGCACGGGCGCGGTGACGGCGGTGTCGACGTACGGGATCTGGGCCCAGGGCGACTGCTCGTCGTGGCACCAGGCCGGCCGGGCCCTCGACATCGCGCGGCTCCGGGTCGGCGACACCGACGTGGTGTCGTGCCGCCACGACCTGTGGCGCTCCGCGACCTCCGACGACCCCGAGCGGGCCACCGCCGCCGAGCGGGCCCTCCAGCGCTCCTACTGGCGGCTCGCCGCGAGCCTGCACGCCTCGTTCGCGTACGTGCTCACCCACCACTTCGACGCCGCCCACGACAACCACATCCACATCGACGACTCGGTGTCGCAGGGCCGTCCCACCTCGTTCGACCCGGGCTCCCGGGTGCAGTGCCAGGCGGTGGCGGCCATCGCCACCTGGGTGCACGCCCGACCGGCCCCGGTCACCGGCGCCTGGGACGCCACCACCCAGGCCGCCGCCCGCGAGGTCCTGAGCCGCCTCGGCATCCCCGGCCGCCTCACCGACCACGACACCTGGCAGGCGTTCCTCACCGCCTCGGCCCGCGCCTGAGCCCCGGTCGTCCGTACGGAACCGCTGACCGGAGGCTCAGAAGGTGGTGAACGTCCAGCGGACCTCGGCGCGCTGCACCTCGCCGGGCCGCAGCACGGTGGTCGGGAAGTCTGGACGGTTGGGGGCGTCGGGGAACCCCTGGGTCTCCAGCGCCGCACCGGCCCGGGCCGCGTACGGCTCGCCGTCGGGACCGTAGGTGAGGGGCTCGTCGGCGAGGAACATGCCGCCGTAGACCTGCAGACCGACCGCGTCGGTCTCGATCGTCACCCGGCGCCCGCTCGCGGCGCAGGCGAGCGAGGCGACCGGCCGCATCCCCTCGCCCTCGAGCACGAAGCAGTGGTCGGGCCCGCCGAACTGGGCGAGCTGCGGGTCGTCGCTGTGGTAGAGCAGCGACAGCACCTGGCCGTCGCGCAGGTCGAGCGGCCCCCGCACCGGCGCCGGGGCGTCGGGGGTGGGGATCGACTCGTGGCTGCCCGGCAGGAACCAGGACGCCGCGACCTGCAGCACGTGGTCGTCGACGGTGGGCGAGCCGAGGTTGAAGTACGGGTGGCTCACCGGGTTGGCGACCGTAGGGGCGTCGCTGGTGGTCTCGGTGACGAGGCTGAGGGTGTGACCCTCGACGCGGTAGGTGGCGCGTACGGTGAAGCGCCCCGGGTGGGCGCCGGCGGTGTCGCGCCAGTCGAGCCGCAGCGTGACCGCGTCGGCACAGCGGTCCTCGACCTCCCAGTCGCGGGTGCTGAACCCCGCCGACCCGCCGTGGAGGGTGTGCTTGCCGAGGAAGTTCGCATCGAGGTGGTGCGTCGCCCCGTCGAGGGTGAACGACGCCCCGCTGATGCGGTTGCCGTACGGGCCGACGATCTCGCCCAGGTAGGCCTGCGACGCCCGCCGGGCCGCCTCGTCGCGGCAGCCCAGCACCACCGACGAGACGGTGCCGTCACGGTCAGGCACCTCGACGGCCTGGAGGGCGGCCCCGAGGGTCCACACCTCGGCGGTCAGGTCGGCGTGGCCGATCCGGGTCACGATCATGGCTGCGGCACCCACTTCCCCGAGGCCTGGGCGTAGCGTTCCCGCACGGCGGTGGCGCGGGGTGCCACGGCCGGCTCGGCGGCCAGCGCCCGTGGCCACCCGGGCGGCTCGTCGCCGCCCAGCACCACCCAGGCCGCCTGCCGGGCGGCGCCGAGGGCGACGTACTCCCCCGCCGCCGGCACCACGACCTCGACCCCGAACACCCCCGGCGCGATCGCCTGCACCGCCAGGGACCTGGCGCCACCGCCGATGAGCAGCACCCTTCTCGCCGCGAGGCCCTGCGCCTCCATGGCGGCGAGCCCGTCGGCGAGGCCGCACAGCATGCCCTCCACGTAGGCGCGGGCCACGTGCGCCGGGGTCTGGTTGGCCAGCCGGATGCCGTGCAGGGCTCCGGTCGCGTCGGGCAGGTTGGGGGTGCGCTCCCCCTCGAGGTAGGGCACGAGCACCAGCCCCTCGGCACCCGACGGGGCGGCGAGGGCCAGCTCGTCGAGCTCGGCGTACGACACCTGGAGCACCTGCGTGGCGGCGTCCAGGATGCGCGCCGCGTTGAGGGTGCACGCCAGCGGCAGGTACCGGCCCGTGGCGTCGGCGAACCCGCTCACCAGGCCCGACGCGTCGTGGCTCGGCGTGTCGGTGACCGCCGAGACGACCCCCGACGTGCCCAGCGACACCGCCACGTCGCCCGGCACCATGCCGAGGCCCAGCGCCGCGCCCGCGTTGTCGCCGGCGCCCGGGCCGATCCGGATCCCCTCGGCGCCGCCCGCGACCGAGGGGTGGACGGTGCCGATCGCCTCGCTGGGGCCGGCGACCCTCGGCAGCACGCAGTCGTGCCCCAGGCCGCGCACGAGGAGGTCGCGGTCGTAGGTGCCGGCGACCGGGTCGAGGTAGCCGGTGCCCGACGCGTCGGAGCGGTCGGTGGCCAGGGCGTCGAGGTCGGGGCCCAGCGGGGCCTCGCCGGCCGGGCCGTGACCCGCGAGCCGCCACGAGAGCCAGTCGTGCGGCAGCGCCACCGCCGCGACCCGGGCGGCGTGCTCGGGCTCGTGGTCGCGCAGCCAGCGCAGCTTGGTCACGGTGTAGGCGGCGACCGGCACCGAGCCGGTCACCGCCGCCCACCGCTGCGCGCCGAGCTCGGCCGTGAGGTCGGCGGCCGCCTGGGCCGACCGGGTGTCGTTCCACAGCAGGGCGTCACGCACGACCCGTCCCTGCTCGTCGAGCGCCACCATCCCGTGCTGCTGGCCGCCGACGGCGACCGCG
>JBHAES010000285.1:0-2817 GCA_041855725.1 Actinomycetota bacterium | reverse complement strand
TGGTGGTGGCGGTGGCGGTGGGACGCGCCGACGTGGTGCTGCGGGCGGCGCGGGTGGCCTCGGCGGACCGGGCGGCCTCGGCGGCCTGCTCGGCCTCGGCGGCACGCTGCGCCTCGATCTGGCGGCGCTGCTCCTCGGTGAGCCGGTTGAGCACCGCCTGGGCGGCGGCGACCTTCTGGTCGGACTCCTGGGCGAGCTGGCCCATGCGGTCCTTGTCCGCGTTGATGGACGCCAGCTCGGAGTCGGCAGCGCGCTGCATGTCGGCCAGGTTCGCCTGCTCGGTCTGGTAGTCCTGCAGCAGCACGGTGGTGTTCTCGTTCACCTTCTGCACCGCGGACAGCCCGTTGAGGAACGACTTGGCGTCGTCGGTGGTGAGCAGCGTGGCGGTGGTGTCGACGCCGCGGGTCTGGAACTGCTGGAGCGCCAGCTGACCCACCTGGGTGCGCAGCGCGTCGACCTTGCCGGACTGGGTGGCGACGTCGTTGCGGATCGTCTCGAGCTTGGCGGCGCTCGCCTCGGCCTTCGCCTGCAGCGCCGCGTACTGTGCGTCGAGCTCGCTCGCCTGCTGCTCCAGCCGTTGCAGCTCGGCCCGTGCCGACTCCACCGTGGTGGGCTCGGCGTAGGCGAGAGCCGAGGAGAAGACCAGGGCGGCGCCGGTGCACGAAGCAGCCAGCCCGAGACGGACCCGACGGTTCAGCAGGCTCAAGACCAGCTCCCTTCCAGCACGGGGAGGGGGACGCCCCCACACCTGAGAAAACACTAAGGGAAAGGTGTGGGAAAGCCAAGCCGAGCCAGCGAAGTCCCTCATCTTACCTAGTCAGACGTCAGGTGCCGTACCTGCGCTCCCCAGGCTCGACGACCGGGCGCACCAGCCGGAGCGGTGGCAGCAGCCCCGACGCGCTCAGCGCGCCGAGGGCGCTCTGCTCGGCCTCGTCGAGCGTGACCGTCCCCTCGGGCGCGTCGAGCAGCACCGCCATCACGCAGTCGCCGCAGCACAGCCCACGCATCGTGCAGGTGGCACAGTCCACATCAACCTTGGTCATGCCGCAGACCCTGCCAGCCGCCGCCGACAGCTCGCTGAGCCCGTCACCGACCCACCTCGACCAGCCCGTCGAGCCGCTCGAGCCGGTGGCCCGCGTGCAGCGGCCACGCCCAGGTGCCCTCGATCTCGATGAGGCGCACACCCGGGGTCTCGAGCCAGGCCGCCACCTTCTCGGTCTCCTCGATCGTCGCCGCCGGCTGCGGCAGGGCCGGCGGGGTCACCGTCTCGGCCACCTCGACCGCGGCCCGGGCCACGTCCAGCGGCGGGTCCCCCGGCGACGCGACCGCCGCCCCCACCAGCCGCCCGTGACGCACCACGTGCACCTCCCACCCCCCGCGGCCCGTCGCCTTCGCGGCCACGATCTGCGGGCACGCCGCCAGGCTCGACACCCGGTGCAGCCGCAGCACCGCCTGATGGAACGTGTCCACCCGCGACCGCACCACGGCCGCCTCCTCGTAGCGCTGCTCGGCGGCCAGCCGCAGCAGCCGCCGCTCGGCCGCCGCCACCACCGGACGACTGTCACCGGCCAGCACCCGGTCGACCTCGTCGACCACCGCCGGGTAGGACGCGGCGGCCGGCCCCAGCTCGCACGGCGCCGCGCACCGCCCCAGCCCCGCCAGCGCGCACGCCGGCCGAGGCCGCGACGCCGACAACCGCTCGGCGCACCGCCGGATCGGCACCGCGTCGTAGACCGCCAGCACCGCCTCGTCAGCCGCCGCCCGCCCCCGGAACGGCCCGAGGTAACGGCACCCGTCGTCAGCCACCGTCCGCACCACCGACAACCGCGGGAACGGCTCACGCGTCAGCTTGACCCAGTGCAGCCGCTCCGGGAACTTCGAGCGCCGGTTGTAACGGGGTGCGTGCGCCGCGATCAGCCGCAGCTCCAGCACCTCGGCCTCCAGCGCCGTCCGGCACACCGTCGCCTCCACCCCCGTGGCGACCCGCACCATCTCGTCGATCCGTGGCCGGGTCTCAGCCGCCGTGAAGTACGACCGGACCCGCCGCCGGATGTTCACCGACGTGCCCACGTACAGGAGCTGCCGCCGCCCCGCCCCCGCGTCGCAGACGAACATGTACACCCCCGGCGCCTCCGGCAGGTGCTGCGCCCACGTGCGCCTCGCCCGCCGCTGCGGCGACACCCGCCGGCTCACCTCCACCAGGTCTTCCAGCGTGCGCACCCCCAGGTTCCCGACCCGCTCCAGCAACCCGTGCAGCACGTCGACCGTCGCCCGCGCGTCGTCGAGCGCCCGGTGCGTCGGCTGCGTGGCCGCCCCGAAGTGGCGCGCCAACGTGGCCAGCCTGTGGTCCGGCACCTCGTCGCGCAGCATCACCGACCGCGCCACCCCCACCGTGTCGACCACCACCGGCGACGGCCACGCGTACCCCAGCCGCTCGCACGCCCGCCGCAGGAACCCCGTGTCGAACCGAGCGTTGTGCGCCACCAGCACGCACCCCGCCGAGAACTGCAGGAACGACGGCAGCACCTCCCCCAACGACGGCGCCGCCGCCGCCATCGCATCGGTGATCCCCGTCAGCACCGTCACCACCGCCGGGACGTGCGCCTGCGGGTTCACCAACGACTGGAACTCCCCCGTCACCTCCCCACCCCGCACCCGCACCGCGCCCACCTCGGTGATCTGCGAGTCCTCCGCCCCACCCGTCGTCTCCAGGTCGACCACGCAGAACGACACCTCCGCGAACGGCGTCCCCAGGTCGCCCAGCAGATCCGGCTGCAGCACGCTCGTCCTCATGCCGCGCAACCTACGACCCACCTC
>JBHAES010000284.1:0-11226 GCA_041855725.1 Actinomycetota bacterium | reverse complement strand
GGCCGGGGACCTGGAACTCGGTCACCGAGTTCCACGACCCGCGCGCCCCACCCCCGTCCCGCCGGGCGGTGGTCCCGTCCCCCCGGTACCGGACGAACCTCGCCTGCTGCCCACCGAACTCGAACGTCTGCACGTTCGCGGTCCCGTCCGAGGTCACCCGGTCCAGCACCGTCCGCCACGGCCCGCCGTCAGACACGTCGATGCTGAACGTGTTGAACCGTGTCACCGGCACGAACCATCCCAGCCGCACCCGGTCCACCAGTCCCACCTCGCCCAGGTCCAGGCGCAGCCACGCCTCCCCCTCGGCCGCCCACCGCGACCCCAGGTCGCCGTCGACCGCCTGCACCGCACGACCCTGACCGTCGTTCCACGACTCCGCGCTCGCCACCACCGGCGCCCCCGGCTCCAACCCCTCGTAGGGCACGAACCGCAGGTGGTACTCGGCACGGCGGCCGCCGGCGCTGAGCCGCACCTTCGCCGTGACGGGGACGGTGTCGCCGGTCCACTGCACCTGGCCAGGGGCCTCGACCCGGGGTCGGGGGGCCCCGAGCGTACGGGGCAGGTGGTAGGTGAACACGTCCGGGTCGAAGCCGGGCACCCCGGCGCCGTCGACGGTGATGCGGCGGGCCAGGTCGGCGAGCTGGGGGCTCGGCGCCTCCCCGGCGGCCGTCCACACGGCGAGGTCACCGTATGCGGGTGGCCGCGGCAGCTCGCCGCCCGGCGGCACGTACGAGAAAGCGACGGTCGGCGCGGCCCAGGCCACGTTCTCGAACCGGATCGCGAGGCGCTGCACGCCGGGCACGGGCAGCGAGTCGCGGTGGACGGGGCGGTCCCACAGGCCCTCGGCGGGCAGGAGGGTGAACCGGTCGCCGCCCTGGGCGAGGATCCGCACCACCATCGTCTCGCCGCCGCGGCGCAGCGTCGCGGTCTTTCGGTCCTCCGACAAGGTGACGTCGGCGGCCGTGTGCACGAACCACCAGAAGCTCTGCCGGCCCCAGCAGCTGACCTCGTCGCGCACCACCACCTGGCGGCGGTGGTCGGTGAGGGCGAAGCCGCGCCGCCAGAGCCGGAACCGGTCGCTCGCCTGGTCGAGGTCGATCACGCCCGCGAACCGCTCGGGCGTCGCGGAGGTGCTGAGGATCGGCGCGCGGGCGTCCCTGCGCTGGCCGCCGTGCTCGTCGGTGCACAGGGTGTTGTTGCCCTGGGCGTGGGCGCGGTAGAAGGTCCACCGCTGCCCGTCGGTGCCGCGGTCCCAGTAGGGGCTGGAGTAGCGGTCGGGGCCGAGCTGGGTGACCCAGCGGTAGCCGCCGGCGTCGAGCACGAAGTCGCCGAGGTCGAGCTGGCCGTGCTCCTCGCCGTTGACGCCGCCCTTGAAGGCGAGGAAGATCGCCGCCCGGTCGCTCCAGGTGCTGCGCCCGGACGCGTTCTGCACGCTCGTGACCACGGCGTGGGTGGGGCGGTCGGTCCAGCGGGTGAGGCGCTGGCCGGCCACCGGCAGCTGCGCCGGGTCGACGTGGGCCAGCGACGCGGTGGTGGCCACGTCGGGCCCGGCGAGGGCCCAGTCGACCAGGCCGGGTGCCTGGTAGCGGCGCCCGAGCCCGAGGAAGGCCTCGCCGCGGGGGGAGACGTCGGTGCAGTCGCCCCAGTTGAAGGCGGTGCCGACCGGGCCGGTCATGTCGACGGGGAACCAGCCCGTCTCGGCCATGCCGGGCTGGGTGTCGAGGTCGTACGCCCCGCCGGTCGCCGTGGCCAGGCACCGGATCGCGCCCACCAGCGCCCGCGTCCCGTACCACCAGTAGTGGGTCCCCTCGAAGCAGCCGCCGTCGGGCGCCAGCCGCGCCTGCGCCCGCCGCACCCGCTCCAGGCTCGTCACCAGCAGCCGCGACGCCAGCCCCTGCTGGGCGGCGTCCCCGTCGTGCATGATCGCCAGCGCCGACACGATGATCCCGTGATGGCACACCGGCACCCAGTTGCTCACCGCATCGGGCCGCACCCAGTGCGCCAGGTTCGCCGCCAGTTGCCGGTCCGCCTCCACCAGGTACCGGTCGACCAAGGTCGCCACGTACCGCGACCGCTGCTCACCGGTCAGCGCGTGGTGGCACCAGTCGTACGCCAGCGCGAAGGCCGCCGCCAGGTCAGAGATCTCGATGAACTGGTCCTCCACCACCGTCTGCGACTTCAGCCACGTCGCCCAGCTCCCCAGCGCGTCCAGCTCGGCCACCACGCGGGCGAGCAGATCCGAGCGGCCGGTCAGCGCGTAGCCACCCGCCAGCCGCAGCAGGTTCCCCGCCGGACCCGCCACCGCCCACGGCACCGGCGGCCGCGGCGACGGCGCCGCACCCTGCAGCACCCGTTCCGCATCCGCCACCACCTGCTCGGCCCACCCATCCAGCGTCGCGTGACCGGCCGCCTTCGCCTGCAGCTCACCGGGGTCGGTCATCAGCAGCCGCGGATGACCCCGCCGCACCGCAGCCGCCACCTCGTCAGCGGTGACAGCGGGGACGAGGGGTGCGCCGGCGGCTGTGACGGCCCCGGCGAGCATGGAGACGGCGGGCAGGTGGAGGGCAGCGCCGGTTGCCATCCAGCCGGTCAGGGTACGGCGGTGGATCATCGGTCAACCTCTCAGGCGTAGGGGTCTGTGCGAGTCTGCGCCCTCGGTGCGCGTCCGGGCGACCGGTACGGGGGCACTCGATCAGGGACGAACAGCCGGGCTGGGCGGAACGAACAGACTCGAACACGGGGGTCCGGCTCCTGTTGGCAAGGCTTCTGGCCGGGACCTACGGTGCCGCCGAAGGGCAGACGCTCGACCCCAGCGTCGACCTCGACCCAGTGGCGCGGACCAGTGGGAGCGGCCCCGCCGGGGTCGGCCCGTGGTACGCGGCCGGTGGGACGCCACGTCATCCGACACACGGGAAGGAGCAGCCCGGTGAGCATCGATGCCCCACCACGGGCCGGGGTCCGTCGGCGCCGCCCGTTGGCCATGCGTCTGCAGACCGACCGACCCCTCCTGATCATGACGGTCCCGGCCGTCGTGCTCATGACGGTGTTCGTCTACCTGCCGTTGCTCGGCAACGTGATGGCCTTCATGGACTACGTGCCGTTCATCCCGTTCGGCGAGAACGAGTGGGTCGGGCTCGACAACTTCCGCACCCTGTTCGAGGACGCCCGGTTCTGGCAGGCGGTGGGGAACACCCTCATGTTCACGTTCCTGAACCTGGTGTTCTTCTTCCCGGTGCCCATCGCGCTGGCGATCTTCATCCACTCGCTGCTGCACCCGTGGATCCGGGCCGCCCTGCAGTCGGTGCTCTACCTGCCCCACTTCCTGTCGTGGGTGATCGTCGTGGGCCTGTTCCAGCAGATCTTCGGCTCCACCGGCATCATCAACCAGACGCTGGCCCAGAACGGGATCGCGACCGTCTCGATCATGTCGAACCCGGACGTCTTCAAGGTCCTCGTCGTGTCGCAGACCATCTGGAAGGACGCCGGCTGGGGCGCCATCATCTTCCTCGCGGCGCTGAGCGCCATCGACGACTCGCTCTACGAGTCGGCTGCCATCGACGGGGCCGGGGCGTGGCGACGGCTGTGGCACGTGACGCTGCCGGGGATCCGCCCCATCGTCGTGCTGCTGCTCGTGCTGCGGCTCGGTGAGGCGCTCAACGTCGGGTTCGAGCAGTTCCTGCTGCAGCGCGACGCCGTCGGGGCGGCCACCGCCGAGGTGCTCGACACCTACGTCTACTTCAACGGCGTCGTGTCAGGCAACTGGTCGGTCGGGGTCGCGGCCGGCCTCTTCAAGGGAGTCGTCGGGCTCCTGCTCGTGCTGACGGCCAACAAGGTCGCCCACCTGCTGGGCGAGGACGGGATCTACACCAGTGACGCTCGTTGACGCCCCGACCCTTGACGACCGCGCCCGCGGCGAGCACCCGGGTGGCGGCGCCGCCACCCGTCGGCCGTGGTGGGCCCCGGTGAAGCGCACCCCGCCGGCGTGGGCGGGCAAGCCCTCGGCGGTGGTCACCGCCCTGCGCGGCGTCGCCGTCGTGCTGCTCGTCGCCCTCGTCGTGTTCCCGTTCCTCGTCGTGGTCTCCACGAGCCTGTCCAGCGGCAGCGCCATCACCCAGTCCGGCGGCCTGGTGGTGCTCCCCACCGAGATCAGCCTGGACGCGTACGTCTCGATCCTGAGCGGGGGTGTCGTCACCCGCGCCACCCTGGTGAGCATCGGGGTCACGGCGGTGGGCACCACCATCTCGCTCACCGTCACCACCCTGGCCGCGTACGGGCTGTCGCGGCGCGGGTCGCTGCTGCACCGTCCCCTGCTGATGATGGTGCTGCTCACGTTCCTGTTCCACCCGGGCATGATCCCCGTCTACATCATGGTCAAGGAGCTGGGCCTGCTCGCCACCTACTGGGCGCTGATCCTGCCCGGGGCGCTGAGCGCGTTCAACCTCGTGATCATCCGCGGGTTCATCATGAACATCCCGCCGGACCTCACCGACGCGGCCCGCATCGACGGGGCCTCGGAGTGGAAGGTGCTGCGCAGCATCGTGCTGCCGCTGTGCCGACCCGTGCTCGCCGTGGTGGGCCTGTTCTACGGCGTCGGCTACTGGAACAACTTCTTCGGCGCGATGCTCTACCTGCGCGACTCGTCGATGTGGCCGCTCCAGCTGGTGCTGCGCACGTACGTGCTGCAGGGGTCCAGCCTCGTGGGGGACGTCACCGGCGAGGCCCCGCCCCCGGTCCAGTCGGTGCAGATGGCCGTGGTGGTCATCGCCATCGTGCCGATCCTCGTCGTCTACCCCTTCGTGCAGCGGCACCTCATGCGAGGCGTGCTCACCGGAGCCCTCAAGGGGTGATGCCCATCCGTCTGGCCCACCTGCGATCGGCACCGGCCCGATCGACCCGTCACCACCAACCGCCAATGGTCACCGTACAGAGAGGTTCCCGACCATGAAGATCCCGTTCGAGACGTCACCCGTCCGGCGCCGGACGCTCCTCGGCGGCGCCCTCGGGGCGGCCGCCGTCCTCGGGCTGTCGTCGTGCAGCTCGTCGTCCACCACCTCGTCGGGTGCGGCGGCGACCGGCAACGCCGCCGTCCTGCCGACCTACCGGCGGATCGTGCCGTCGGTGGCGGCCGACCTGCCCGGCACCGACGTGGTGCAGGACGTCTACTTCAGGTACCCGTCGCCCCAGTTCACCTCGGTCAGCCACGACCTGGGCAAGGGCGGCGACCTCAGCGCCATGATCATCACCTACGGCCCGCCTCCCACCCCGGTGGCGACCAACGAGTACTGGCAGCAGATGAACCAGCGGCTCAACGTCACGTTCAAGCCTGACGTGGTGCCGTCGAACGACTTCCCGCAGAAGTTCTCCACGGTCATCGGCGGTGGGGGCGAGCTGCCCAACCTCATCCAGGTGCCGGTGTTCATGGCGCTGCCGCGGCTGCAGCAGCTCATCGACAACCGCTTCTACGACATCAGCTCGATGGTCTCCGGCGACGCCGTGCTGAAGTACCCGAACCTGGCCAACATCCCCAGCTATGCCTGGAAGATGGCGATCAACAACGGCCGGGTGTGGGGGGTGCCGCTCGTGCGCCCGGTGTTCACCAACGTGTTCCGCTACCGTCAGGACATCTCGGCGGCGCAGGGCCACCCCACGGTCCCTGCGACCGAGGAGGGGTTCCTCGAGTGGGCGAAGGCGGTGACCGACACGTCGAAGCAGCGCTACGCCCTGGGCAACTCGTTCGGGCTCGCGTGGATGCTGGCCGAGACCATGTCCGGCATGTACGAGGCCCCCAACGGCTACACGCTCGAGGGCGGCCAGCTCAAGCAGGGCCTCGACCACGACTCCTGGTGGCAGTACCTGGAGATGCTCAAGAAGCTGTGGGCCGCGGGCGTGATCCATCCCGACACCCCGACGATGACGGCCCCGCAGATGACCGCCGCGCTGTTCAACGGCACCGTGGTGGCCAGCGAGGACGGGCAGGCGTCGCTCCAGGAGGTGTCGAAGTACCCCGACGCCACCGTCGCCACGCGGCCCACCTACACCAAGGACGGCTCGAAGGTGCACGCCAACAAGGGCGCGGGCGTGTTCTCGGTGATGGCCATCGAGAAGGGCCAGGGCTCGCGCGCCGAGGAGCTGCTCAACATCCTCGACTACCTCGCCGCCCCGTACGGCTCGACGGAGTACACCTTCACCACCTTCGGCATCGAGGGTCAGCAGCACACGCTGGTGAACGGTTCCCCGGTGCTGTCCCAGGACCGCTCGGCCGACCTCGGCGTCAACTTCAAGTACGTCTGCGCCCCGCCGGGGGTGCTGTACGCCGCTGACGCCAAGCAGCAGACCGTGTTCCGCCAGCTGCAGGAGACCCAGAAGGCGCTGGCCACGGGCCTGGTGGAGAACCCGGTCGCCGGGCTCAAGTCCGACACCCTGGAGAAGTCCGGCCGGTACACCAACGCCATCGGGGACGCCCGCAACGAGTACATCCTCGGCCGCAAGGCGCTGAGCGACGTGAAGGCCGCCACCGACGCGTTCACCAAGGACGTGTGGCCAGCGGTGAAGAAGGAGTTCGAGGAGCAGCTGGCGGCACGCGGCTGACCCTCCGACGGGCGAAGGACCCTCGGGCGACGGGCCCGGGGGCCTGTCGCCCTGCCCGTGGCCCTAGGGTGGTGGGCAGCCGCAAGACAGGAGGTGGTCGTGCAGGTCGTCTCCGCCCGCCAGGGCCGGATCCTGCGTCTGCTCCGCCTGCACGGCAGCGTCGACGTCAGCACGGTCGCCGAGCACCTGAACGTGTCGGCCATGACCATCCGCCGCGACCTGGCCCACCTGGCCGAGCAGGGCATCGTCGAGCGGGTGCACGGCGGGGCGGTGCTCAAGCCGCCGCCCGCGTCGGGCCCGGTGCCGGGCACGGCGCTGCGGTTCGCCATGATGACGCCCACCCTGGGCTACTACTACGGGCAGGTGCTGCGCGGCGCCGAGCGGGCCGCGACCGAGCTCGGGGTGCAGCTGGTGTGCGTCGAGCACAAGTACGACGGCACCCGCGAGGCGCAGCTGCTCGAGCGGCTGGCCGGGCTCGACGCCGACGGGCTGATCCTCAGCACCAGCGTGTGGCCGGTCGAGATGGGCCGGCCGCTGCTGGAGCAGCTGGAGCAGCTGCCGGCACCGGTCGTGCTGTGCGAGCGGCCCACCCGCGACCAGATGATGGGGCTGCAGGAGCGTGACCTGGTGGCCACCGACCACGCCCACGGCATCTGGTTGGCGATGCGCCACCTGCACGCGCTGGGGCACCGGCGCATCGTCTGGGTGGCGCGCGACCTCTACGACGCGAGGGTGCGCCAGCAGGTGGTGCTCGAGGCCGCCGAGGCGCTGGGCGTGGACGTGCTGGACCTCACGGGCAAGCACCCCGGCCACCACGTGCCGCACCGGGACGCCTGCCGCGAGATCGTCGCCGCCACCATCGATGCCGCGGCGACCGCGATGCTGGTGCACTCCGACCTGGAGACCCTCACCCTGCTGCCGGCGCTGCGGGCCGCTGGGCTGCGGGTGCCCGCCGACATCTCCGTCGTCTCCTCCGACGACGAGCGGGTGGCCGCCGCGTCCACCCCGGTCACGGCGATCAGCCCGCCCAAGTTCGAGATCGGCTGGCGTGCCGTCGAACTGCTGCACCGGCGGACGGCCCGCGCCGGGCAGCGGCTCGCCGCCGAGCACGTGTGGGTGCTGCCGAGCCTCGTGGTGCGCGCCTCGACCGCGCCGCCACCCTGACGGGGCGGCTCAGGCAGGCAGCGGGTCGGGCACCTCGTCCTCGATGTCGAACTCGGTGCCCTGCTTGCCCTTGAAGCCCCAGGCCGCGAAGCCGAGACCGATGGCGCACACGAGGGCGAGGCCGGCGTAGAGCACCCGCGGCCCGGCGTTCATGGCCATCGGCGTGACGATGGCCAGCGTGCCGGCGGCGAACCGGGCGACGGCGAGGACCGCACCCTGGGCGGTGGTGCGCAGCAGCACCGGGAACGACTCCTGGGTCCAGACCTTCATGATGCCCTCGAACGCGAACGCGCTGCCGAGCCCGGACAGCGCCATCGAGGCGAGCATCGTCCACATCGAGAAGCCGAGCACGGCGGGCAGCAGGTACTGCACCACCATGCAGCCTGCACCGACGAGGAAGTACGTCCACCGGGCGGGGGTGTCGGCGATCCGCATGAACCAGAAGCCGCACACCAGACCGATCGGGAACATCACCAGGTTGATCGTCGACGAGAACGAGACGGACGTGCCGATCACGTTGACCCACAGGAACGTGGTGAACTGGCCGCCCGTGTTCGCGCCCAGGTTGGTGAGCGCGTAGAAGAGGATGAGGGCGAGGAACGGCTTCGCGTACGGGGCGCGCAGCAGCAGCCCCAGCCGGGCGCGGTCGGCGCGCACCGTCTTGACGCCCGCCGACCGCTCGCGCCGCGCCGCCAGCCAGCTCTGCGACTCGGGGATCGACCAGCGCAGCGCCAAGGTGACGATGGCGACCACGCCCACCATGCCGTAGAGCAGCTGGCCGCCGACGTGGCCGAGGTCGCCCACGAAGATGGACGTGACGACCACGGCCAGGATCCCGACGAGCCACAGGATGCCCGAGAAGCCGATGAGCTTGCCGCGGTTGTGGTCGTCGGCCGCCTCGGCGATCGAGGCCAGCGAGACGGGCAGGTCGGCGCCCGTGCCCAGGCCGATGAGGATCTCGCCCACCAGCAGCAGCCAGAACGTGGTGGAGGCCACGAGCAGCCCGATGCCGACGATGATCATCGCCATCGTGACGAGGAACACGCGCCGCCGACCCACCCGGTCGCCGAGCCAGCCGCCCACGACGGCACCGATCGCGATGCAGTAGGTGAGCGCGGCCGACAGCACCCCGAGCTCCAGGTCGGAGATGCCGATGGCGTGCTGGTAGATGGTCAGCGCGATACCGTTGCTGACGATGGCGGCGGCGTCGATGAACGACGCGAGACCGCACACGAGGGCGACCCACCAGGGGTTGGGGGCACGCGTCACGGGAGCTGGTGCGCTCATGCTGGTTCTCCGTTCGGTAGACGTTCGTCGGCTGCCGGGGACCGGTCAGCGGTGAAGGGTGACGGTGTGGGAGCCGCTGCCGAGCTCGCGGGGCCCGTCGGCGGACCAGCCCGGCGGCGGGGCGACCTCGGTGGTGGTGCCGACCGGCACGGTGAGGTCGAGGCGGGCCCGGTCGCCGTCGCGGTCCCACCGCACGGCGAGGCGGCCGTACGGGGTGTCGACGTGGGCGGCGACGTGGTGCAGCGGCCCGTCGAGGTCGGGGGTGACGCGCGAGGTGCGGAACCCGGGCGCCGTCTCGACGATGCCGGCCAGGCGGCGGTAGAGCACGTCGACGACGCACCCGAAGGCGTAGTGGTTGAACGAGCTGGTGCCCACGGTGCCGTCGGGCTTGATCGCGTCCCACGACTCCCATGTCGTGGTGGCGCCACGGTCGACCTGGTAGAGCCACGAGGGGGCCTCTCGCTGCCACAGCAGCGTGCGGGCGAGGTCGGCGTGCCCGTGCTCCCACAGCACGTCGAGCAGGTGGGGGACCGACAAGAACCCCGTGTCGAGGCGGTCACCGTGCTCGTGGACGAGGCGGACCAGCCGTGCCACCGCGCCGGGCACCTGGTCGTCGGGCACGAACCCGTGGCGCAGCGCCAGCACGTACGGGCCCTGCAGGTCGACGGGCAGCCGGCCGCGGCCGTCGAGGTAGACCTCGGCGAACGCCTGCCGGACGGCGGCGGCCTCCTCGCGGTAGCCGGCGGCCTCGGCCGCCAGCCCCAGCTCGTCGCAGGCGTCGGCGACGAGGTCGAGCGACAGGCCCTGGAACAGCGGGCCGACGATCTCGCCGGTGCGGCGCGGGGCCGCCATGATCGAGTCCGGGTCGGCGCTGTCGGACAGGCTCGGCGTGAGCCAGTCGCCGAAGTTCGCCACCCCGTTCCACAGCAGGGCGTGGGCGGCGCGCTGCTGGTCGGTGAGTTCGGCGTCCCGCAGCCGGGCGGGCAGGTGCTCGGCGGCCTCGCGCCGCTGCACCTCCACCCAGGCGCGCATCGCGTCGAGGTTGTCGGCGAGGAACCGGCGGTCGCCGTAGCGACGCCACAGCACCGTGGGCAGGACGGTGATCACGTCACCCCACCCGGCCGCCGCCGAGATCACGAAGAGCCCGCCGGGCTCGTCGCCGGGCATGGGCACCGGCGGCACGGGCACGATCACCGGCACGGTGCCGTCGTCGGCGGCCTGCTCGAGGCGGAGGTTGGCCAGCCAGCGCTGGCAGAACGCGGCGACGTCGAGGAGCGTGGCCGCCGTGGGGGCGAAGACCTGCAGGTCGCCCGTCCAGCCCGCACGCTCGCGCTGCGGGCAGTCGGTGGGGATCGACAGCAGGTTGCCGCGGGCGCTCCACACCGTGTTGCGGTGCAGCTGGTCGAGCGACGGGTCGCTCGACTCCCAGCCCGACGTGGTCGGCAGGTCGGAGGCGAGCACCACCGCGGTGAGGTCGGCGGGGGTCGGCGTGCCGGGCCAGCCGGTGAGGCGTACGTAGCGGAAGCCGTGGAAGGTGAACAGCGGCTCCCACGTCTCACCCTCCGGGTCGCCGGCGAGCACGTAGGTGTCGGTCTGGTCCTTGTTCCAGCCGGCGATGTTGTGGCAGTAGCACCCGTCGGCGTCGAGCACCTCGCCGTGCTCGAGGGTGACGGCGGTGCCGGCGGGGCCGCGGACCCGCAACCGGACGCGGCCGGCGACCACCTGGCCGAAGTCGGCGACGGTCTCGCCGGCCGGGGTGGTGAGCACGGCCACGCAGGGCAGCTCCAGCACGCGTCGGACCGGCTCGCCGAGGAACGGCACGACGGGGGTGCCGACCTCGACGACCGCGACCCCGGCCCAGGCGGTGTCGTCGAAGGCCGGGGTGCTCCACCCGGGGAGCCGCCGGCGGGCGTCGTGGCGCTCGCCGATGAAGAGGTCGGAGTAGCGCACCGGGCCGTCGGTGGTGGAGCGGACGTCGGGGCCCGGCTCGTGGGTCTCGGTGGTGCCGTCGGCGTAGGTGACCTCGAGCCGCCAGGTGGCGCGCAGCCGGTCGCCGTACTGGGCGCTGATGCCGGCCATGGCGATGCGGCCGGCGAACCAGCCGTCGCCGAGCTGCACGCCGAGCACGTTCTCGCCACCGGTGAGCAGGGCGGTGACGTCGTAGGTCTGGAACGGCAGCCGGTGGTG
>JBHAES010000283.1:0-4098 GCA_041855725.1 Actinomycetota bacterium | reverse complement strand
TCTTGCCTCCTGACGAACGACGGTCCATCGTACGGCCCGTCATCGGCGGACCGGCTCAGCGCATCGCGCTCGGCGATGAGGAAACCCCGGGCCTGCCCTCTCATCACCTCGGGTCGGCCGAGCACGCGGCGGTCCCCCGGGTGCTTGCCGTGGCAGGGCCAGCCACCCGCCTCGGCGACCCGGCGCAGCGAGTTGGCCCGCTCGTACGGGATGACGCGCAGCCCGAGCGGGGTCAGGATCGCCTCGGTCGGCCACCGGGTGCCGTAGTCGCTGCCCACCACCAGGTAGAGCAGGGCCACGGCCGTGCCGGCCCTCGTCCCCCGCAGCACCGCGGCGGCGTCCGTACGGGCCACGTGCGCCAGCGTCCGGCGGGCGGCCGTGCGGAGCTCCGGCACGCCGAGGGTGCCGACCGCGTGGTCGAGCAGGGCGCCCACCTCGCGGACCCCCGCCACGTGGGTCTCGTCGACCCCGGTGAGGTCGAGGGGCTCGTCGAGCGGCAGCGGCTCGTCGTCCAGCGCGGCGACGGCCGCGGCGGACCCGGCGTAGCGCACGAGCTCGTCGAGTCCCCAGAGGCTGCCGGGTGCGTCGTCGTCCGGCACCGTCGGGCTGCTCGCCGCTGCTGTCGCGTACGCCGTCCTCAGCATGTCGCGCCACCGCGCCTGAAGCCCCTTCGCCGCCGCGCAGTACTCGAGGAACGCGGGCAGCACCTGGTGGATCCCCTGCCGCTCGATGCCGTAGACCTTGCGGGGCCAGAAGTCGCAGACCAGGTAGTCGACCTTGGCGGGGCTCCACCGCAGCACGTCGCCCCCGGTGTAGGTGGCGTACCAGCCGAGGGTGGAGACGACGGCTCTGGCCAGGTCGGGGTCGAGGTCGCGGGCGTACGCCGACGCGACGAAGTCGTCGGCGACCCGGTCCCACTCCTCCTCCTGCTCCGCGGGGTCGGGGTCGTCTCGGGGCGCCGGCTCGGGCAGCAGCCGGACCACCCAGGCGAGCAGGGGTCTGATGTGCGGCCAGACCTCGGTGGCCAGCGGCGGCACCGACATGCGGTCCATCACGATCGCCGCCTCGACGGCCCGTCGCAGCTCGGCGGGCGGGACCGTGACGGAGATGGCCTCGTCGGGGGCGGCGCGCCGCACGTCGGCGAGGGTGCCGCCGACGATCCCGTCGGTGACCTGGTGGTTCGACGTCGCCTCGAGCTGCGCCCCGATGCAGAGCGTGGGGCCGTCGGGCCACCTCACCTCCACGATGTGGTGGACGAGCTCCTCGAAGGGATCGGTAAGAGTGGCGGTCGCCGTCACCTCGGCCGTGTCCAGGCGCCGGAGCCACGCGGGCAGCAGGTGCGGGCGGCGGGCGACCTGGGCGCGGATCCGGTCGGCGACCTGCCGGTCGGTCAGGAGGCTGGCCCAGATCGTGAGCACGGCGGTGGCGGCCACGGAGTCGTCGTCGAGCAGGTCGGCGACGAGGTCGTCGAGCCTGGCGGGCGGCGGTGCGAGGGGCAAGGGCTCGGTGGCGGCGAGCAGCGCTGACGCGTGCAGCAGCAGGTCCACCTCGTCGCGGAGGAGCTCGTCGTCGAGCCGCGGCAGGCGCCGCTTTTGGGACCCGTGCCGTCGGCTCTCCCAGGCTGCCCGTCGCCCCGGGTGGCCCGGTCGGCGGTGCTGGCCTCGCTTGCGGCTCATCTCGTCACCTCACCAGCGCCAGGAGGAACCCGTCGTGGCCCTTCGCCCCGACGGTCTGGATCGCGCACGCGTCGAGGCGGGGGTGGGCCCCCACGTGCTCGATGACGGCGCGGCTGCCCACCACGTCCGGGTCGTCGCAGGCGGGGTCGGCGACGCGGCCCTGCCGCACCACGTTGTCGACGACGACGAGGGTGCCGGGGTGCGCCAGCTGGAGCGCGAGGTCGAGGTAGGCGACGTTCGACCGCTTGTCGGCGTCGATGAGCACCAGGTCGTAGAGGGGCGCGTCGGCGGCCACGAGCGCCCGGAGGGTCTCGTCGGCGGGACCCGGCAGCACCTGCACCCGGTCGCCGACCCCGGCCCGGGACAGGTTCGCCTCGGCGATCGCGGCCCGGTCGGGGTCGAGCTCGAGGGTGGTGACCTGCCCGGTGGGGCCCACGGCCCGCGCCAGGTGCAGGGTGGAGTAGCCGGCGAGGGTGCCGACCTCCAGCACCCGGGTCGCGCCGGCGACCCGGCACAGCAGGGCGAGCAGGCCGCCGAGCTGCTGCGGCACCTCGATCTCGGGCAGCCCGGCGGCGCGGGCGGTCGTCAGGCACCGCCGCAGCGCCTCATCGTCGGCGCCGAGGTGGTCGTCCAGGTAGGTCTCGACGGCGGCCCAGGTGCCGGTCACCGCCGGGTCCCGTCCCCCAGGAGCGTCTGGTAGCCGGTCTCGGACGAGTCGCGCAGGAACTGGGCGCAGCGCTGCTGCTCGTCGGCCTCGCCCAGCCGTCCCGCCGCGATCGACAGCGCCGCCAGCGACCGCAGCCAGCCCCGGTTGGGCTCGTGCTCCCACGGCACCCGGCCCGACCCGCGCCACCCGTTGCGGCGCAGCGCGTCGAGGCCGCGGTGGTAGCCCGTCCGGGCGTACGCGTAGGCGGCGACGTCACCGTCGAGGTCGCCCCGCTCGAGGGCCGCCTCGGCGCACGCGGCCCACGCGAGCAGCGACTCGGGGTGGGCGGCGGCCGTGCGGACGGGAGACTCGGACGTGGTCAGGTGCGACGCCGCCGGGTCGGCCGGGAGCAGGGTCTCGCCGCCGGCGAGCAGGTTGGGACGGGGCTCGGTCATGGACCCCACCGTAGCGGGGACCGACCGTGCCGGGTCGTCAGCGGCGGGGTCGCCGAGACGGCCCCCGGCGCACCGGCCGGGGGGCGCGGGCGACGGGTTTGGGCGCCACCAGGGCCGCGTACGCCTCGTCGGTGACCGGTTCGCGGACGGCCTCGGGGCCGGCGAGGTCGGCGACGGCCGCGTCGGCGGGGCCGACCTTGACCAGGTCGACCCGCACCCCGGCGTGGCGGCCCAGGGCGTGCACCATGCGGCGCTGGTGCGGCAGCACGATGCTCACCACGGTGCCGTCGCCGCCGGCGCGGGCGGTGCGGCCGGCCCGGTGCAGGTAGTCCTTGGCGGTCATGGGCGGGTCGGCCTGCAGCACGAGCCCGACGTCGTCGACGTGGATCCCGCGGGCGGCCACGTCGGTCGCCACCAGCACCGGCAGCGACCCGTCGCGGTAGGCGGCGAGCACCCGGGAGCGGGCCCCTTGGGTGAGGCCGCCGTGGAGCGCGCCTGCGACCACCCCGGCGGCGCGGAGCTCGGCGGCGACCCGGTCGGCGCCACGCTGGGTCTTGACGAACACGAGCACCCGCCCGGCCCGGCCCGCGAGCCGCGCCGTGAGCTCGGCCTTGTGGGGCGGGGCGACGAGCCAGAACGTGTGGGTCATGGTGCCGACCGACGCGGTCTCGGGGTCGACCTCGTGGGTGACCGGGTCGGTGAGGTAGCGGGTCACGAGCGCGTCGACGGCCTCGTCGAGGGTGGCCGAGAACAGCAGCCGCTGCCCGTCGCCGGGGGTGGCGTCGACGATGGCGGTCTCCGCCGGCCAGAACCCGAGGTCGGCCATGTGGTCGGCCTCGTCGAGCACGGTGACGGCCACCTGCGACAGGTCGGCGGCACCCTGCTCCATGAGGTCGACGAGGCGTCCCGGCGTGGCGACCACCACGTCGACGCCGCGCTCGAACGCGCGCGCATAGACGAAGGGCTTCAGCGTCGAGCCCGGCTGGCGCTTCGCGCGAACGAGGTCGACGGCGCCCGAGATGGTCGCGTCGGCCCAGTCTGCGCTGCCGACCTGTGCGATCACGTCGCCCGTCGCGTTGTCGACGACGACGACCGCCGCGGTGCTGGCGCCGCGCTGACCGAGGCGTGCTGCATGAGTGCGCACGAGGGCCTCGACGTCGCGCTGCAGGTCCAGATCGAGGGTCGTGCGGACCTCGCGTGCCGCGGCGGTGGCTCGAGCGGCGCGACGAGCGCTCGCGAGGACGACGTGCGGCCCAACGAAGGCGCGCGGCGCCGAACGATCACGGAGGACGACCTCCTCGCTCAGGGCTCGCTCGAGATC
>JBHAES010000282.1:0-4662 GCA_041855725.1 Actinomycetota bacterium | reverse complement strand
TGGAGCTCCTCGATCTTCGGTTCCTCGAACTCGATGATCTTGGCGCACGACGTGCAGATGAGGTGGTCGTGGTGAGAGGCTTCGTCCGCGAGCTCGTAACGCGTGAGCCCGTCGCCGAACTTTCGTTCGAACGCGACGCCGCACTCGGTGAGCAATTTCAGCGTCCGATACACCGTCGCGTACCCGACCTTCGGATCTTGCTGGCGTACGTCGGCGAGGAGCTCTTCGATGCTGATGTGGTTCGGCGCCTTGAAGAACGTCTCGACGATGAGCTTCCGCTGATCGGTCGAGCGCAGGCCGCGCCGGTTCATGTGCTCGGTGAGCAGCTCGCGGAAGTGATCGAGGTTGGGCGTGGCGGTCGCTCCACGTCCTCCGGCTTCGTGAGGTGTCTTCGCCATCACGAAATTCCCCCGACCCGTCGCACCGACCGCATTGGTGAACATGTCGCGCCTGCACCGCAAGCAGTCAAGTCGTAACCGCTCGTTTCCGTCGCGTTCTCGCCGGGGCCTTGGTGCGCTCGCGGGGGCGGCGCTGGTCGCCTCGGGCCGGACGCTCACGGGAGCCGGCGAGGTCTCGAGGGTGGGCGTGGCGACCGAGGTCTGAGCGCACGCGGACAAGGCCATGACGCCAAGAGCCAGCAGGCTCACCACGACGCGGCCCGAACGGGAGGGGAGGGTCACGGGTGTCTCCTAGTCAGTCCTTCGGTCCGGGATCATCGTAGGGGCCCGTGACCGGTTCGTACGACATCCAGTACGCGCCGCAGGCCGATTTGGTTGCTTCCCCGGTGGGGCTTGTTCGTACGACACCAGTCGCGACCCCGCCGCGGCGGTGCGACCCTGGTCGCGACCTCGGCGGTGACACTTGTGGCGGACGACGTCCAGCGGCCAGACTCGCAGCATGTCGAACTCCTCCCCCGCCGTGCGCGCCGGCACCCCGGACCGGGCCGCGGCCGCCGCGCAGCTCCTGGCCCACCACCGCCTCGGGCAGCTGACGCGCGACGAGCTCGACTCCCGGCTGGCGCTCGCCCTCGCGGCCCGTACCGACGAGGACCTGCGCCTCCTCGTCGTCGACCTGCCCGACCTGCCGCCCTCGGCGGCCCCGGTGCCGGCGGCCACGGCCCCGACGGCTCGCCCCACGGCCACGGTGACGTTCCACCCCAGCGGTGGTCGACCGGCCACCCCGCTGCGGATCGCGTTCGACGTCTGCGTGCTGTTCCTCACCGTCGCGGCGTTCGTCTGCCTCATGCTGCTGTTCGCCGTGGGGCTGGTCAGCAGCTCCGACTTCGCGTTCCCCATGTTCCTGGCCGCCTTCGGCGCCTTCACCGTGGGCGCCGGCGGCGTCTACCTGCTGCACCGCATGCTCGCCTCCTGAGCCCGGACCGTCATCTCCGACGACGAGTTGGACGAGCGTACATGTACTAGTGTACACTAGTCAGGTGGGCACCAGGACCCGGGCCGTACGCGACCCGCAGACCCGCCGCCGCACCATCATTGAGGCTGCCGCGACCCTCATCCTGGAGTCGGGTGTCACCCACCTCACCCACCGCAAGGTCGCCGCCCGCGCCCAGGTCCCGCTGGGGTCGACGACCCACTACTTCGCCTCCCTCGACGAGTTGCGGGCCGAGGCGCTCCAGCTCCTGGCCGCCGACGTCGACGACAGCCTCGCCACCCTGCGCGACGAGCTGGCGACAGCCGACGACCCCGCCCGAACCCTCGCCCGCAGCGCCGTCACCCACCTCGCCGACCCGGTGCGGGTGCGTACGGACGCGGCGTTCTGCGTCGCCAGCCTCGAGCACCCCGACCTGAGACCGCTCGCCACCCGCTGGTCGCAGGGACTGGTGGCCGCGCTGAGCCCGCTCACCGACCCGGCGACGGCCCGGTCGGTCGCCCGCTACCTCGACGGCGTGATGCTGCACGGCGCGCTGCACGAGACCCCGCCCGACGAGGCCGAGCTCGCCACCGCGATCGCCCGGCTGCTCAGCACCACCCACGAGACCCTATGACGACCCGCCCGTCCCGCCGCCTGGCCCGTCCGCACCGGAGGCGATGTCGGCGCGGCAGCGGTGGACCGCCCTGGTGATGCTGGTCGGCGGCCTGCTCGTGGTCATGATGGACATGACCATCCTGATCACGAGTCGGCACAAGACGTTGCGGCCGGCTCGACTGCGGTCCGTACCCCACCTGCTCGGGGCTGACGTCACGGTCACGACCCGGGACGCTGCGAGGCTCCCCGTGCGTACACGGCCCGGCGATGGCGACAAGCCAGGAATTGGGGGAGGAGACGAGGATACCGGGTGGAGCTAACGGGATTCGAACCCGTGGCCTCTTCCATGCCATGGAAGCGCGCTACCAACTGCGCCATAGCCCCATCGTCGACCACTGCGTGGTTGCGACTGCCCGTACAGGGTAGCGCATCGTCGCGCCGACGACCAAACCGCCCGCTTCACCACCGGCCTCCGATCGACGGGCCCAGGCGTCGAGCCGCGGCGGCGGCGGCTGACCGCACCAGGACGCACCCGTACGCGGCGAGCCCGTCGCTCACGCTGGGTCGGCGCCGTCCTCGACGTCGGGCACCGGGCGCGGCTCCGGCTGGGGCAGCTCGACCTCGGGGCAGTCGCGCCAGAGCCGCTCGAGCGCGTAGAGGCGCCGCTCCTCGGCGTGCTGCACGTGCACCACGAGGTCGCCGTAGTCGAGGAGCACCCAGCGCAGCTCGCGGTCACCCTCCCGGCGCAGCGGCTTGGCCCCCTCGCCGCGCAGCCGCTCCTCCACCGCGTCGACGACCGCGCCGACCTGGCGCTCGTTGCGGGCGGTGACGACGAGGAAGGTGTCGGCGATCGACAGCTGCTGCGACACGTCGTAGGCGACCAGGTCGGTGCCGAGCTTGTCGAGGGCGGCGGTGGCGGCGGCCCGGGTCAGCCGGAGGGCGCGGTCGGTGGCGGCCATCGGGTCCTTTCGTGGGCGGTCAGCCCTGGTCGGGCGCGTAGAGGCCGCGCTTGGCGATGTACTGCACGATGCCGTCGGGCACCAGGTACCAGATCGGCAGGCGGTCGATGACCCGCTGGCGGCAGTCGGTCGACGAGATCGCCAGCGCCGGCACCTCGACGAGCGTCACCTTGTCGGGCGGCAGGTGGCCGACGGTGTCGGGATCGAACGGCGAGCCGGGGCGGGTGACGCCGATGAAGTGGGCGAGGTCGAACAGCTGGTCGGCGCCGCGCCAGGTGAGGATCTGCGACAGCGCGTCGGCGCCGGTGATGAAGTACAGCTCGGTGGACTCCCCCACCTGCGCGCGCAGGTCGGTGAGCGTGTCGACGGTGTAGGTGTTGCCGGGCCGGTCGATGTCGACCCGGCTCACCGAGAAGCGGGGGTTGGAGGCGGTGGCGATCACCGTCATGAGGTAGCGGTCCTCGGCCGCCGACACCCGCCGGTCGGCCTTCTGCCACGGCTGCCCGGTGGGTACGAACACGACCTCGTCGAGCCCGAAGCGGGCCGCGACCTCGGACGCAGCCACGAGGTGGCCGTGATGGATCGGGTCGAACGTGCCGCCCATCACCCCGAGGCGGTGGGGTTCGAAGCTCGGCTCGACGAAGAGCCCGCCGGGGTGGGTCACCTGCTGCGGGGCCGGCGGTGGCCGAGGGAGCGTACGAGGAACAGGCAGACCAGCAGCGCGAAGGCGATCACGCCGTAGGCCCACGGCGGCACGGACGAGTACCCCGCGGTCTCCAGAAGGTAGCGCATGCGGCGGATCCTACTGGGTCGAGGCTGGTCAGGCCCTGGTCTGACCGTCGCCGACCACGACGTACTTGGAGGTGGTCATCTCGGGCAGCGCCATCGGACCCCGGGCGTGCAGCTTCTGGGTGGAGATGCCGATCTCGGCGCCGAACCCGAACTCGCCCCCGTCGGTGAACCGTGACGACGCGTTCACCAGCACCACGGCCGCGTCGACCTCGCGGGTGAACCGCTCGGCGACGGCGAGGTCGTCGGTGACGATGGTCTCGGAGTGGCCGGTGCCGTGGGCGCGGATGTGGTCGACGGCCTCGTCGTACGACGCCACCACGCGCGCGGCGAGGTCGAGCGACAGGTACTCGCCGTCGTACTCGTCGGGCCCGGCGGGCACCACCAGCGGCGAGACGGCGCAGAACGCCTCGTCGCCGTGCACCGTCACGCCGGCCTCGGCGAGCTCGGCGACCAGCCGGGGCAGCAGGTCCGTACGGGACTCGTGCACCAGCAGCGTCTCCACCGCGTTGCACACGCTGGGGCGCTGGGTCTTGGCGTTGAGCAGGATCGCGACCGCCATGTCGGCGTCGGCCGCGGCGTCGACGTAGAGGTGGCAGTTGCCGGTGCCGGTCTCGATGACCGGCACCTGCGAGCCGGTCACGACGGCCTGGATCAGGCCGGCCCCGCCGCGAGGCACGAGCACGTCGACGAGGCCCCGAGCCGCCATCAGCTCCGCGGTGACCTCGCGGCCGCCGGTCAGCAGCTGCACGGCGTCGGGCGAGACGTCGGCCCGGGCCAGGCCCGTACGGAGGGCCTCGACGACGGCAACGTTCGACGCCTCCGCCGACGACGACCCCCGCAGCAGGACGGCGTTGCCGGACTTCACGCAGATGCCGGCCGCGTCGGCGGTCACGTTGGGGCGGGCCTCGTAGATGATGCCGACCACGCC
>JBHAES010000281.1:0-3944 GCA_041855725.1 Actinomycetota bacterium | reverse complement strand
AGGTGGTGCAGTTCGAGCGGCTCGGCTACTTCGCCTGCGACCTCGACCGGCCGGGCCTGTTCCACCGTACGGTCGGCCTGCGCGACGAGTGGGCGGCGATCCAGAAGAGGGCTCAGTCATGACGGTCCCCGACGTGCCGGTGGTCGAGCAGTCACCCGACTTCCGCATCCCCCCGTCCGCGGCGGCCGGCGAGCGCGAGCAGCTGGTGGCGTTCCTCGACCACCAGCGGCACACGGTGCTGCGCAAGCTGCAGGGTCTCACGCCGTCCCAGCTGTGCGAGCGGGCGGTGCCGCCGTCGACGTTGTCGCCGCTGGGGCTGGTGCGCCACCTCACCGAGGTGGAGCGCTACTGGCTCACCGAGGTGCTGCTCGGCGACGACCTGCCCGACCTCTACAGCGCCCGCGACGACATCGACGGCGACTTCCACAACGGCACGCCCGACTCCGCCCCGCTCGACGTGGCGGCCTGGCTCACCGAGCTGGAGCGGGCCCGCGCCAGCACGGCGGCGTGGCCCGACCTCGACGCCCCCGTCCGGGGGAGCCGACCGGTGACGCTGCGATGGATCCTGCTGCACCTCGTCGGGGAGTACGCCCGGCACCTGGGCCACCTCGACCTGCTGCGCGAGGCGATCGACGGCACCACCGGGGAGTGAGACCGTACGGTCCAGCGGGTCCCGTACCGGGTGCGCACCGAGCCGTACGGGACGCGGCCGACCGTCACCCCACGTGAGCGACGGGTCGGCGCGGCCCTGCCCGCCGGTACCCTCGATGCCGTGAAGCCGAGAATGGTGAGGGTGGCGGTGGCGGCGATGCTGGTGATCGCCCTGGTCGGGTGCGCCGGCGCGGACCGCGCGCTGCACCCGCGCCTCGACACGCCCGTGCGGGCGGTCGCGGCCTTCTACCAGGCCGTCGTCGCGGGCGACTCCGCCCGGGCCCTCAACCTGGTCGCCGAGCCGCCCAGCGACCGTACGCTGCTGACCGACGACGTGCTGAAGCGGTCCAACGAGCTCGCCCCGATCACGAACCTGAGCTACGCCGCGCAGGACGACGGGCGCGTGGCGGTCACGTTCTCGCTCGGGTCCAGCCAGCAGCGCGCGGTGGTGCGTACCGTGGCCGGCCCCGACGGCTACCGGCTCACCGACGGTCTGGGCGCCATCGACTTCACCACCGAGCTCACCGGCGTGCTCGTGAACGGCGCGACGTGGCCCGCGGAGACGGCGAGCGCGGCGGTCTTCCCGGGGGCCTACGAGGTCGTCACCCCCCACCGCTACGTGGTGCTCAAGCCGCTGTCCGGTGATCTCTGGCTGCTGCCGGGCGGCGAGTCCGAGACGGGCACCGCGGCGGGCCTGCCGAAGGGCAGCCTCAGCGACGCAGGGCGAGGGGCGGCCGTCGACGCCACCCGCCTCTCCCTGGACGCGTGCCTCGCCGCCACCGATTCCAATCCGTCCGGCTGCCCTCAGGGGATCTCGAGGAAGAACCGCTACCAGCCCAAGGGAAAGGTGCAGTGGGGGCTCCAGGACGAGCCGACGTGGGACCAGGCCAGGGTCCAGCTGCAGGAGCGCCCGACCGGGGTGTCGGTGTCGATCACCCTCGCGTTCATCGTCGCCGGCGACTTCACCGACACGGCCAACCAGTCGTCGGTGTCGGCGACGCTGCAGTCCGATCCGGGGTCCTACGTCGCCATCGTCGACCTCGCCACCGACCCTCCGGTCGTGGCCTGGTCCTGAGGTGTCCCGCACCTTCGTTAGATGATGATCTAAGATAGATCATCATCTAACGAAAGAGGGCTGCTGTGAGTGACGTGGACCAGTCCGTACGACTGCTGAAGACCATCGCCGACGAGACCCGGCTGCGGATCCTGGGGCTGCTGGCCGAGCGTCCCCGCTCGGGGCGTGAGCTGGCCGACGAGCTGGGCCTGTCGGCGCCCACCGTGAGCCACCACCTGCAGCGCCTGGCCGACGCAGGGATCGTGCGCTCGCAGGCCCAGGGCGCCCGCCGGGTCCACACGCTCGACCAGGCGCTGCTCGCGTCCGTACGAGGGGAGGCCCCCGACGCCCGGCCCGCCCCCATCCCCGACGCGTACTACGCCAAGACGGTGCGTGCCTTCTTCGACGGCGACCGGTTGGTGTCGGTGCCGTCGCGGCGGCGGCCCCGCGTCGTGGTGCTGCTGGAGCTGCTGCGGCGTTTCGAGCCGGGCCGCGGCTACACCGAGGCGGAGGTGAACGCGATCCTGCGCCGGGCTCACGACGACGTGGCGTTCCTGCGTCGCGAGCTCGTGGACTACCGCTACCTGGAGCGGGCCGACGGGGTCTACCGGGTCACGTCGGCCCCTCCGGTGCGGGACGCGAACGAGGCGCAGGAGGTCCCGGCGGGCGAGGCGGAGTGGCTGGCCGCGCTGATCGCCTCGACGCTGCCGGCCGCGGCCGGTGACCGTACGCCGGCCCCGGCCGGCTGAGCCGGGCTACCGGTTGCTCTCGGCGGCGAGCTGCACGATCTGGCCGGCGGCGTCGGCGGCGGCCGTGCGACCGAAGAGCACGTCTTGCGACAGCCGGGTGAACTCGATGCTGAACTTGCTCGCCGACGGGGGCGTGACCTGCGGCGGCGTGGTCACCTCGGCCTGCATGTCCTGAGCGAACCTGAGGCAGGTGGTGCCGGTGGCGTCGAGGAGCGGTGCCACCTGCTCCTGGATGGTCGGGATGGCCGGCACACCACGCTCGATGAGCAGGATCTTCGCGGCGTCGGGGTCGTTGACGATGAAGTTCACGTAGGTGGCGGCCGCCTCGGCGCTCTTCGTACGGGCGTTGATCGCCCAGTACATCGACGCCTTGTTGGCCATCTGGGGCTTGCCCGCCTCGATGCCGGGGAGCCGGCGCAGCGTGAGCTCGGTGGCGGTGGCGTTGGCGAACGCCTGCATCTGGGTATGGAAGAGCAGGTGGAAGGCGGCCTTGCCGGTGCCGAAGAGGCTGGCGTCGATGGGCTTGGCGGTGTTCTCGACCATCACCTGCGGGGTCGGGATCGCCTTGGCGTCGACGAGCTGGCGGGCGTAGTCGTAGTAGCGGACGACGGTGGCGGCGGTGAGGGGCTTCTCGTCGCCCTGGGGGAACACCGCCTCGCCGCTCTGCCGGGCCCAGTAGACGAGCTCGGCGGTGCTGGTGCCGAACCCTGAGAGGCCGTAGCTGTCGGGGACGGCGGCGGTGACCTTGGCGGCGGTCTCGGCGAGCTGGTCCCAGGTCCACGTCGTGTCGGCGGGCGGCTCGACGCCGGCGGCCTTGAGCAGGTCGGGGTTGGTGGCCACGGAGAAGATGGCGATGCCGACGGGTACGGCGACCTGCGTGCCGCCGACCTTGCCGGTGTCGAGCACCTTGGCGTCCATGGTGGACAGGTCGAGGGCCGGCTGGGTGGACAGGTCGAGCAGGGTGCCGCGGGAGGCGTAGGCGGCGATCTGCGACTCGTCGTGCTGGAACACGTCGGGGGCCCCGCCGCCGGCGAACTGGGTGGCGAGCTTGTCCCAGTAGCCGTTCCACTCGGCGGGCTCGGCCTGGATCGTGATGGCCGGGTGGCGTTCCTGGAACTTCTGGATGACCTGGGCGGTGAGCCGGTTGCGCAGGTCGTTGCCCCACCAGGTGAAGCGCAGGCTCGTACGGGTCGACCCGCCGCTGGAGCCGCCCCCGCCGCAGGCGCCGGCGAGGGTCGCCGCGACGAGCGCGGACCCGGTGGCGAGCAGGCGACGACGAGAGAACGGAGCGGTCACGGGGGTCCTCCTGGCTGGGTGCCCTGCACCGGTGCGAGGGCGTCGTGGCTTCAGCCTAGGTGTACTCGGCCATCAGGTTGTTGACAGTCGGCTGACGGGTGGGCCGCCGATGGCGGTGTGGTGGCGTTCATTGTTGTAGTGGTGGAGCCAGCTGGCAAGGGCGGCGGTGCGGGCCTGGTTGCTGGTGAAGGGCT
>JBHAES010000280.1:0-6631 GCA_041855725.1 Actinomycetota bacterium | reverse complement strand
GCTGCTCGGCCTCGGGCTGGCCCTCGGTGGGCTGCCGGCGTACGGGGGGCCGCAGCCGACCCCGAGCGTCACCCCGTCCGGCGACGTCGAGGTCGTGACGCCCGCCGGGCCGGTACCCGTCGCCTCGCCCACCCGCTGACTTCCCACCCGGGGGCGCGACGGCGTACGGTCGAGGCATGACCGGTGCTCCCCCCGTCCCCGACGTCATGCGGGCCGTCGTGCTCGACGCCCCCGGCGGACCCGAGGCCCTGCGGATCCAGGAACGCCCCGTGCCCGAACCCCGAGCGGGCGAGGTGCTGATCCGGGTGCACGCGTTCGGCATCAACCAGTCGGAGCGGCACCTGCGCCTGGGGCTGGCGACCAACGCGGTGCTCCCCGTGGTGCCCGGCATCGAAGCCGTCGGCCGGGTCGCTGCCTGCCCGGGCGGTGAGCTCCCGGTGGGGCGGCGGGTCGCCACGATGATGGGCGGCATGGGCCGGGTCTTCGACGGTGGCTACGCCGAGTACGTGCGGGTGCCGGCCCAGCAGGTGATCCCGTTCCACAGCGACCTGGGCTGGGACGTGCTGGGGGCGGTGCCGGAGATGCTGCAGACCGCGTACGGGTCGCTGACCGTCGGCCTCGACGTCGCCGACGGCCAGACCGTCCTCGTGCGGGGCGGCACGTCGTCGGTGGGGCTGACGATCTGCGCCCTGTCGCGGCGGCTGCGGTTCACCGTCGTCGCCACGACCCGCTCGGAGGCGAAGGTCGAGCGGCTCGCCGAGGCCGGCGCCGACCACGTGGTGCTCGACGACGGGTCGGTGGCCGACGTGGTGCGCGACCTGGTGCCGAAGGGGGTGGACGGGGCCGTGGAGCTCGTCGGCACGAACACGCTGCCCGACACGCTGCGCTGCGTGCGGCGCCACGGCACCGTGTGCTTCACCGGCATGCTGTCGAACCAGTGGACGGTGCCCGACTTCTACCCGATCGACTACCTGCCCCGCGGGGTGCGGCTCACCGCGTACGCCGGCGAGGCGAGCGACCTGCCGCCGGACGTGCTGCAGGACTTCCTCGACGACGTACGGGCCAACCGGGTGACGGTGCCGATCGCTCGCACGTACGCGTTCGACGACATCGTGGCGGCGCACCGCGACCTCGACCTCGGCGCCCACGCCGGCAAGCTCGTGGTGGTGGTGGACCCGTCGCGCGGGGCGTGAGGCTCAGCGGCGCCGCAGCGCCGCCGGGGCGACCCGGACCAGGTGGGCGGCCAGGTGCAGCCGGCGCCGGGCGATGTCGGCCAGGCCGAAGCGGTGCATCTGGCTCACGTTGCCGCCGTGGCGGCGGTAGCGCACGTACGGGGTGTCGAGGAACACCACGTCGCCCATGAGGTCGGCCACGATCCCGATCCACCCGTCGTGGGTGCGGACGGCCCGGGGTACGGGCAGCGCCACGTCGAGCACCTCGCGGCGCACGGCCAGGCAGCAGCCCAGGTAGGAGTTCTTCACGAAGTTGTGCAGCACGCCCGGGCCGCTGCGGGCGTGCGCGAAGTACGAGGCGTCGCCCCGCTCGCCGGTCTCGTCGACGATGACGGCGTCGGTGACCACGCCCGTCACGGCCGGGTCGGCGAAGACGGCCACCATGGCGTCGACCTTGCCGGGCAGCCACTCGTCGTCCTGGTCGCACAGCAGCACCACCGGCCGGGTGGCGCGCCTGAGCACCCGCTCGAAGGTGCCGATCACGCCCAGGTTGCGCGGGTTGGTCGCCACCTGGATGCGCGGGTCGCCGTACGACTCGAGCAGGGCCACCGTGGCGTCGGTGGAGTGGTCGTCCTGCACGAGCAGCTCGTCGTCGGGCCCCAGCTGGGCGAGGATCGAGTCGACCTGCACCCGCAGGTGGGCGGTGCCGTCGTAGGTGGCCATGCACACCGACACGCCGGGCCGTGGGCCGCCGGTGACCGGCCGGGGCCGCCACCCCCGCCGCGGGCGGGGCCCGCCGCGCCCGGCGAGGCCGTCGCGCACCCCGGCCGCCATGGCTGCCAGCTTGGCGGCCTTGCGGTCCTCGAACGCCACCACCTTCCCGACCCCGAGCACGAGGCCGAGCCCGGTCCGGGCCGCCCACCGGGGCACCGCGGCGAACGCCCCCTCGCGGGCGAGCAGCAGGAAGTTGCGCACCTTGTAGTACTGCCGGTCGGGGGAGTGGTGGGTGGTGACCACGGGCCCCACCCCCGGCACGTCGTGGCGGGTGGCGTGGCCGATGGAGTGGCGTAGCAGCGCGGCCGGCTCGACGGCGACCAGCCAGCCGGCGGCCCGCAGCCGGAGGCACAGGTCCCAGTCGACGAGGTCGATGAACAGGTCGCGGCGGAACCCGCCGACCTCGCGCAGCGCCCCCACCCGGCACAGGGCGCCGGAGGTGAACGCCCGCTCGGCCAGGTACCACGACCTCGCCTCGGGGTCGCCCTGCACCACGGTGCCGGCGTCGTCGTCGCGCACCACGGGGGCCACCACGGCCACCCGCGGCTCGGCGGTGGCCGGGCTGGCGGCGAGCGCGGCGACCGTGCCGGCCAGCAGCCGGCTGTCCTGGTCGAGGGTGAGCAGCCAGGCGTCGTCGTCGAGGCCGGGGTCGTCCAGCGCGGTGGCCAGCGCCCCGGCGACGCCGGTGTTGCAGCCGAGGCGGGTCACGGTGGCGCCCAGCGCCTCGGCAGCCTCGAGGTGCTCGGCGCCGGTGGCGGAGCCGTTGTCGACCACGTGCACCGTGACGTCGTCGGCCCGCAGCGCCGCGACCAGGTCGACCAGCGCCGGACCGGGCTCGTACGCCACGATCGCCGCCGTCACCTGCACCATGGCCGACACCCTATCCGCGCCCAGGCCCCGCCCGGGCCCGGACCGTATGCTGCCCTCGTGACGAGCACCGAGGGCCCGATCTGCTATGTCTCGCAGTTCTACCACCCCGAGAACGTGGGGGTGGCGTGCTGGGTGCCCGAGGAGCTGGCGCGCCTCGGGTGGGACGTCCGGGTGCTCACCGGGCAGCCCAACTACCCGAGCGGGGTCGTCTTCGACGGCTACGACGCGGGCCGGGCGTCGCGCGAGCTGGTCGGGGGGCTGCCGGTGCGCCGCACGCCGCTCTACCCGTCGCACGACGACTCGGCGGCCCGCCGCATGCTCAACGTGGGGTCGTGGGCGCTGTCGTCGACCTGGTACGGGGCGCGTGACGTGGCCGAGGCGGGGCTGGCGGTGGTGTACTCGTCGCCGGTCACCGCGAACCTGGCGCCCATGTGTGCCAGGCTGCGGTGGGGGACCCCGTACGTGACGATGGTGCAGGACCTGTGGCCGGACTCGGTGTTCGCCTCGGGGTTCTTGCAGTCGGGGCCGCTGTACCGGGTGGCCGACGCGGTGCTGGGCTGGTTCGCCCGGCTGTCGTACCGCATGAGCGCCCACGTCACCGTGCTGTCGCCGTCGATGCGGCAGACGCTGATCGACCGGGGCGTGCCCGCCGACAAGGTGAGCCTCGTCTACAACTGGGTCGACGAGGAGCTCTTCGCCCCCGGCGCCGCCCCCGACCCCGGCCTTCGCCGCGAGCTCGGGGTGGCCGACGACGACTTCCTCGTCATGTACGCCGGCGCGATGGGCCAGGCCCAGGGGCTCACGGTGCTGCTCGACGGCGTGGCCCGTGCCCGGCGGCCGGTGCACCTCGCCATGCTGGGCGACGGCATCGACCGGGCGAACCTGGAGCGGCACGCGGCCGCGCTGGGGGTCGCCGACCGGGTGCACTTCGTGGGCCGGCGCCCCATGGCGCAGATGCCGGGTCTGCTCGCCGCCGCCGACCTGCAGGCGGTGTGCCTGCGCGACACCCCTCTGTTCCGTATCAACATGCCCAGCAAGGTGCCGTCGCTGCTGTGCGCCGCCCACCCGGTGCTCGTGGTCGCAGCCGGTGACCCGGCTGACGTGGTGGTGGGGGCCGGCGCCGGGTGGGCCGCCGACCCCGCCGACCCCGACGCGGTGGCCCGCGCGTTGGACGAGGCCGCCAGCTGCGGGGCGGATAGGCTGCGGGCGATGGGGGAGCGGGGCCGCCACGCGTACGAGACGCAGATGTCGGCCGCGATCGGGGGCGCCCGGCTGACCGAGATCCTGCGGGCCGCGCGCCGCACGACGAGACGAGGAGCACGATGACTTCTGGCACCGATCCCGTGGCCGGCGCGGTCGTGGCGATCACCGGCGGCACCGGGTCGTTCGGGTCCACGATGGCGCGCCACCTGCTCGCCCACGGGGCGGCGCAGGTCAACGTGCTGAGCCGCGACGAGGCGAAGCAGGACGCGATGCGGCGGGTCTTCGCCGACGACCGGATGCGGTTCTTCCTCGGCGACGTACGCGACCGGCAGTCGCTCGCGGCGGCGTTCGAGGGGGTCGACCACCTGTTCCACGCGGCCGCCCTCAAGCAGGTGCCGAGCTGCGAGTTCTTCCCGCAGCAGGCGGTGCTCACCAACGTCACCGGCAGCCACCACGTCATCGAGGAGGCCGCGCGGGCAGGGATCCGGTCCGTGGTGGTGCTGTCGACCGACAAGGCGGTCTACCCCGTCAACGCGATGGGCATGTCGAAGGCGCTCATGGAGAAGACGGCGCAGGCCTTCGCCCGCAACCACCCCGGGTCGGCCACCACGGTGGCCATCACCCGCTACGGCAACGTCATGTGCTCGCGGGGGTCGGTGATCCCCCTGTTCATGCAGCAGCTGCGCGCCGGGGCGCCGCTCACCCTGACCGAGCCGACGATGACCCGGTTCCTCATGACCCTCGACGAGTCGGTCGACCTCGTGCTGCACGCGTTCACCCACGCGGCGCCGGGTGACCTGTACGTGAAGAAGGCGCCCGCCACCACCGTCGAGACCCTGGCGCGGGCGGTCGCCTCCCTGCTCGGCGACGACGACCCGCCCCTCACCGTGATCGGCGCCCGCCACGGCGAGAAGATGCACGAGACGCTGCTGTCGGTCGAGGAGATGGTGAAGGCCGACGACCAGGGCGACTACTTCCGGGTGCCGCTCGACGCCCGGGGGCTGCAGTACGAGCTGTACTTCGACGCCGGGGAGCGGCGCATCCCCCGCGACGAGGACTACACGAGCGCCTCCACCACCCAGCTCGACCTGGAGGCCACCAAGCAGCTGCTGCTCACGGTGCCCGAGGTGCGCGCCGAGGTGGCGAGGTCCGCCCGATGAGGGTCGTCGTCACCGGCGCGCAGGGCTTCCTCGGCTGGCACACCCGGGTCCGGCTGCGGGCCCTGCGCCCCGACTGGGAGGTGGTGGCCGTCGACCGCGCCGAGTGGGGCGACCTCGCCTCGTACGTGGCCGGCGCCGACGCGGTGCTGCACCTGGCGGGCGTCAACCGGGACAGCGACGACGAGCTGCTCTGCGGCAACGTGGCGCTGGCCACCGACCTGGTGGCCGCCACCGCCGGCCGCGACGTCGTGGTCGCCTACGCCGACTCGGTGCAGGCGGGCAACGGCACCCCGTACGGCACCGGCAAGCAGCGGGCCGCCGAGGTGCTGCGGGCCGCGTACGGACGGTTCACCGACGTGCGGCTGCCGAACCTGTTCGGCGAGCACGGCCGGCCCGGCTACAACTCGTTCGTCGCGACCTTCGCCCACGACGCGGTCGCCGGCCGCCGCCCCGCGCGGCTCGCGGACCGCCCGATCCGGCTGCTCCACGCCCAGCAGGCCGCCCAGGTGCTCATCGACGCGGTCGAGTCGCCGGCCGACCAGGTGAGCCCCGCCGGCACCGAGACCACCGTGGCCGACGTGTGGGCCACCCTGGAGCGCCAGGCCGCCACCTACCTGCCGTCGGGCGACCTGCCCGACCTCGACGACGACCTGGGGCTCGACCTGTTCAACACCCTGCGGGCCGCCGCGTGGCCCGCGTCGGCGCCGATCCGGCTCGTGCCGCGCGCCGACGACCGGGGCCGGCTCGTCGAGACCGTACGGTGCCACGGGCCGGGCGGCCAGACGTTCGTGTCGACGACGCGGCCCGGCGTCACCCGCGGCGAGCACTTCCACCTGCGCAAGATCGAACGGTTCGTGGTGCTCGCCGGCGAGGCCGAGATCTCGCTGCGGCGGGCCGTCACCGACGAGACGGTGACGTTCCGGGTCAGCGGCGACGAGCCGGTCGCCGTCGACATGCCGACCCTGTGGACCCACAACCTCACCGCGACGGGCACCGAGCCGGTGACCACCCTGTTCTGGACCAACGAGCTGTTCGACCCCGAGCGGCCCGACACGTACGCCGACCCGGTCCGCCGCTGAGCCTCAGGCCGACTCGCGCCTCACCAGCGTGGCCACGCTGTCGGGCGGCGGCGGGGGGTCGGTGCCGTCGATCGTCGCGAGGGCGAGCCGGGCGAGGTAGCGGCCCAGGTCGGCGGTGTCGACCCGGACGCTCGTCAGCGAGGGCACGAACAGGCTGGCCAGCGGCGAGTCGTCGTGGCCCACGACGGCGAGGTCGTCGCCGAGGCGGCGCCCGGCCCGGGTCGCGGCGCCGGCGACCAGGGCGGCCACGTCGTCGTTGTAGGCGGCGACCCCGTCGACGCCGCGCCGGAGCCAGTCGCCCACCACGTCGGCGGCCGTGCCGAGGTCGAGGTCGGCGTCGCCGGCGAGCGGCCCGCCCACGAGGTCGGCGTGG
>JBHAES010000279.1:0-6455 GCA_041855725.1 Actinomycetota bacterium | reverse complement strand
CCCGGTCGTCGCCTGGGGCGGCGGCGCCTGGGGCGGCGGCGCGGCTGCGACCGGGTCGAAGGGCGCCTCAGGGGTCTCGGGTCGGAAGAGGTCGTCGGGCAGCTCGGCCGGGGTGATCGGCCGGCTCGGGTCGGGCCAGGCCTCGCCACGGCTGTCGCCGCCCACCGGGCGGGCGGTCGCCGCGGCCGGGGGCTGCGGGGCGGGCGGTAGGCCCTGGGGGTCCGGTTGGGCCGGTACCGGGGCCGCCGGCGCCTGGGCAACCGGCAACGGCGCCCCGCACTGGGCACAGAAGGTGCCCAGGGACGTCACGAACCCGCACCGGCGGCACTGCATTGTGCGAGGCTACAACGCCCAGGTGTCCTGGTCCCAGCCTGCCCACGTCGTGGCCAGGCGGGGCGAGGGCGCCACGGCCTCAGCGGCGCTCCACCGCCGGCGTGGTGCGCTCCGGCCCCTGGTCTGCCGCGCCGGCCCGGTCTCGTACGGGGCTGCGCTGGGCGACGACGATGCCGGCCAGCATGAGCGTGCAGCCGAGCAGGCCGCGGGCGTCCATCCGTTCGCCCAGGAACAGCGCGCCCGAGACGGCGGCGAACAGCGACTCCGTCGACATGATGACGGCTGCGGTCGACGGCACCGTGTCGCGCTGCGCCACCGCCTGGAGGGTGAACGCGAGCCCCGTCGACAGCACCCCGGCGTAGAGCAGCGGCAGCGCCGCGGCCGCCGTGGCGGCGAACGGGTCCGGCTCGGTGGCCAGCGACACCAGCAGCGACACGAGGGCGCACACCGCGAACTCCGTCGCCGCGAGGCGGATCGGGTCGAGGCTCGTCACGTACGCGTCGATGAGCAGGATCTGCGCCGCCCACGCCACCGCGCACCCCAGCATGAGGGCGTCCCCGAGGCTCATGGTGAGGCCGTGGCGCACGGAGAGCAGGTAGAGCCCCGTGAGGGCGAGCGCCACGCCCACCCACACCCAGCGGCTGGAGCGGTGGCCGAGCAGGAGCCCACCGATGACGGGCACGAGCACCATGTAGAGGCCCGTGATGAACCCGGCGTTGCCGGCCGTGGTGTGAGCGATGCCGAGCTGCTGCAGGTACGACGCCACGAACAGCGCCAGCCCCACGAGCACGCCCGGCACCAGCGCCCGCCGGGTCTGGACCCGGCCCTGGGCGCGGGTCACGCCACGGCTGCGGTCGTACCAGAGCACCGCCGGCACGAGCACCAGCGCACCCAGCAGGTGGCGCAGCGAGGTGAACGCCGCCGCTGGCATCACCCCCGACCCGAGTCGCTGCGCCACGAACGCCGAGCCCCAGATCATGGCCGCGAGGAGCAGCATCAGGTCGGCTCGCACGCGTCGGGTCACCCGCGTGAGCCTAGAGACCCACGGCGACGCCGCGCCACCGGGGCCGCCCCGAGCGTGCCCGACGGCCCACGGGACCCAGGTGGCAGGATGGCCGCCATGAGAGCCTGGGTCCTGGCGTGGCTCCGTCGTCAGAACCCGACGCACCGGCTCCAGCGCGGGCTGCGCCGCGAGGCCCTCGCCACCGCCCGTGGGACGGGATCGAGGAGGTGGGCCGCGCAGCGCCCAACCCGGACACCCCTGAAGCCGCAGCCGCACCTCACCCGTCGGCTGCGCACGACGATGGCGTCAGAGGCGATGGCGCTGACCGCGCGGACGGCGCGCGACGACGGCTGGCAGGGCCCCGCCGTGCCGGACGACGCCCCCTGGGTCGCGCACCGGGAGACGCCGGACGGCACCCGGACGCTGATCCTCCCCGACGAGGACGCCGGCACCGTCCCGGGCGCAGCCGGCACGACGATCCTCCGGCTGACCCTGACCTACCGCTGACCTGGCGGCGGCCGGTGCGGGCTCGGGCCGCGGCTAGCGCACCTGTCGGACGAGGGCGTCGGCGGCGTCGACGATCTGCAGCGTCTCGCGCTCCCAGCTGGGCTCCTGCGAGCGGTACGGGCCGGTGGCGAGCGAGATGATCACGGCGGCGGCGCGCAGGCGCAGCTCGGTGGGGTCGACGCGGGTGTCGAACACCGGCACCCACGTACGGATCAGGTGGTGCACCCGGGCGGCCTGCCGGGTGTTCATGCGCTGCACCGTGGAGAGGTGGGCGACGAGGCAGGCGAGGTCGTCGGCGCGGCGGCCGGGCCCGATGGTGTCGACGTCGAGCAGCCCGACCACCCGGCCGTCGGCGACGTGGATCTGACCCTCGTGGTAGTCGCCGTGGGTCGGCTCGTCACCCTCGGGGATCGACGACAGGCCCTCGGAGATGCGGGCGGCCAGCCACTCCAGCCGGGGCCGCAGCATCGGCATCGCCTGGGCGACCATGCGGGCGTAGTGGTCGATCGCGTCGGACCACGGCGGCCGCCGCTCCAGCTCGGCGACGCTGGCCGGCATCGCGTCGAGCACCTCGATGAGCCGCTCGGCGGTGGTGGGGTCGGTGTCGTCGAAGATGGCGCGGGCCAGCGGCCGGCCGGGTGCCTCGTCGAGGACGAGCAGCTGGTCGGAGGTGGCCGCCGCGATGCGGGGGGCGGGCACCCCGGCGCCGCGCAGCAGCTCGTGGCGCAGCTTCACCTGGTCGAACAGCCGCTCGCGCAGCACCTTCACGTAGAGCACCCGCGGCGGGTGGCTGACCGTGCACTTGAGCACGGCGCGGCGGCGGGGGCGGTAGCCGATCATCTCGAGGCGGACCGACTCCACCCCCACCGGCGTGTCGAACACGCGGTACTCGTTGAGCACGCTCGCCATGTCGCTGGGGTACGCCGCCCGCACCAGCCCGGGCAGGTCGGGGTCGCGGGGGTAGATCCACACCGCCACCTCGCGGTCGCCGTCGGCGAAGATCTCGGCCCGCTCGTCGGTGCGGGCCAGCCCGCCGGCGCGGGCCGACACGCCGAGCAGCTCCTGGCGCACGCCGTGCGGCCACTCGACGGTGGCGGTGTAGGTGGCTGTGGTGGAGCGTTGCGGGTTGGCGTCGACGTGGTCGAGCGCCCACGTGCGCAGCGTGCCGCCGGCGTGCTCCACGGCGGCGCGCAGGAGGTCGCCGACCCGGTCGCCGGTGAGCAGGTCGGAGCCGTCGGCATCGTCGCGCACCCAGCTTCCTCCTCCACGTCGCGGGGACCTTCGAGGAGCCACCCTACCCAGAAGAAGGCGTCACGACGGGGTGGTCGGGGCCACCGGCACGTCGCCGTCGGCGACCGGCGTCGGCTCCTCGCCACGGTCCATGCGGATCCTGGCGGCGCGGCGGCCGTCCATCGCGGTGACGGTGAGGGTCACCGGAACGGCCTCGTCCGAGCCCGAGACGCCCACCAGCTCCACGTGCACCGCGTCGTCGAGGCGCGGCAGCTCGCCCAGCGTCGCCACCACGAACCCGGCCACGGTGTCGTACGGGCCCTCGGGCAGCCGGTAGCCGGTCCGCTCGGCGAACTCCTCCAGGTTCGTCAGCCCGTCGATGTCGGCCGACCCGGCGGTCGCCACGTACGTCTCGGCCTCTACGTCGTACTCGTCCTTGATGTCGCCGACGAGCTCTTCGAACAGGTCCTCCATCGTGACGATGCCCGCGGTGCCACCGTACTCGTCGCGGACGATGGCGAGGTGGCTGCTCGTCCGCTGCAGGTAGGTGAGGGCCTGCAGCACCTTCACCGTGTCGGGCAGCGACGGCACCGGCCGTGCCAGGCGGCCCACCGGCTGGTTGCGCGACGGCGGGTCGAGGCCCATGAGGTCGCGTACGTGCAGGAACCCGACCACCTCGTCCATCGACCCGGCGTAGACGGGGTAGCGCGACCTCGACGCCGGCTGCACCACCGCCATGGCCCGGTGGGCGGGCATGTCGGCGGGCAGGAAGTCGACCTCCGTCCGGGGCACCATCACCTCGCGCAGCGACCGCTGGCCGGCGCTGAGCACCTCGTCGACGATGAGCCGCTCCTCGTCGTCGAGGGTGGCCGAGGTCGACACCAGGGAGCGCATCTCCTCCCGGCTCACCTCCTCACGGGCGGCCTGCGGGTCGCCGCCGAGCAGCCGTACGGCGACGTTCGTCGACACGCCGAGGAGCCAGATGACCGGGCGGGCGAGCTTGGCGATGAGGTCGACCATCGGCGCCAGCGCCATCGCGAACGCCTCGGCCCGCTGCATCGCCAGCCGCTTGGCGGCGAGCTCGCCGAGCACGATCGAGAAGTACGAGATGACGAGGGTCACCGCCACGAGCGCCACGGTGTCGGCGACCGCGGCGGGCAGCCACCGGGCGAGCACGGGCGACAGCCGCGTCGAGAGGGTGGCACCGCCGAACGCGGCGGACAGGAACCCCGACAGCGTGACGCCGATCTGCACCGCCGACAGGAACCGGTTGGGCTCGGTGGCGAGCTCGGCCACCTTCGCCCCCCGCGCGCCCCGGGTCGACAGCTGCCGCAGCTGCGCCTCGCGCAGGCTGACCAGCGACATCTCCGCCGCGGCGAACACGCCGCCCACCACGATGAACAGCAGGATCAGCGCGCAGTCGCGCAGCACGTCGATCACGAGAGGCTCCGGGGCCGGGGACTGTCGCCATCGTTCACGCCCGTCAGGCTACCGTGCCACGGTCGGCCCGCCCGGCTACCTGCGCTGCCGCAGGAACTCGGGCACGTCGGCCTTCGTCGGGTAGCTGGGGATGGTCGGGGGCGCGCCGGTGAGGAACTCGCTGAGGCTGCGCAGCGCGATGTCGTCGTGGTCGCCGATGCCGTTCCACAAGGCGTGCCCGACGCCGGTCAGGTACTGCACCCGTTCGACCACCGGGTAGTCGGTGATGAGGGCGGTCTGGTACTGCCGGCCCACATAGCTGCACTCGCCGAGCATCACCATGATCGGCACCGTCGAGCCGGCGAGGTCGGCCTGCAGCGACCGCTCGGCGCCGGAGGCGTCGATGGCCATGTTGGCCAGCAGGTTGAGGCCCACCGGGAAGCGTCCCTCGGCCCGGGCCATGGCGGTCTCGTAGTCGGCGGCGCACGAGCTGGTGGCCATGTGGATCTGCAGGTCGGCGCCGGCGTAGGCGTTGATGGCCTCCTCCTGCCCCATGATCCCGTTGCCGACTGGCAGGGCCAGCGCGGCCCACACCCGGGGCTTGGCGTAGATCGACCGCCACCACAGGGCCGCCGTCGCCTGGGCCCCGCCGTTCGGCGCACCCCCGTACACCTCCTCGACGGCGAACCGGGCCCGTACCGTGCGGTCGTACGGGCCGGGCTCGACGAACACGGCGGAGGCGACCCGGCCCCGCTGGCCGGCGTCGGCGAGCAGCGAGGCCACCATCTGCGCCCCGTACGACTGGCTCACCAGGTGCACCTGGGGCGCGCCGACGCGGTCGAGCACGGCGACGAGGTCGGCCACGTTGCGCTCGTGGGAGTAGTCGGCGATCGGCAGCCGGTCGCTGTCGCCGCCGCCTGCCTGGTCGTAGACCCACACGTCGTGGCCCTGCGCGGCCAGCCGGGCCAGGAACCGGCGGTTCACCTCGCCCGCGTAGCCGCCGGGACCGCCGTGCACGAGCACCACCGGGGTCTCGTGGCGCGGCACCCCGGCCGGGGCCTCGATGTGCCAGTACGCGAGCCGGCTGCCGGTGGGCAGGTCCCAGTAGCGCCGCTCCGCCACCTCCGACGGCGGCTGGTAGCGCCGCTCGGTCGACGCGACGGGCACGCAGATCCACACGGCGAGGAGAGTCACGAGCACCGCGGGCGCGGCCAGCACCAGCCGGCCGGGCCACCGTACGGACGGGCTCGACGTGAACCACCACCACAGCGCCCCGCCGACCGCCGCCGTCACCAGGGCGGTCGGCACCCCGCCGAAGGCCCCGCCGGTGGCCACGAGCGTGGCCAGGCTCGCGGCAGGGACCGCCACGGCGACGACGACGAGCTTGAGGGTCATGACGGCGAGGTGTCGCACCGGGGCTCCTCCGAGAGATCCGAGAGATGGTCACCCTCAGCCTGCGTCGGCCGTGGCGCCCCATCATCGGCCCCAGGGCCGATCTTCTTCCCCGCTCACCGGCCTAGACTCGCCGCGTGCCCGTGCCGAGACCCCACCGCTGGCTGCCGTGGGGCTGGCTGTCGGGGTTCCTCACCCTGGTGGCGATCGTGCTGATCGCCGGGTGGTCGGAGGCGCCGCCGGCGACCGTGACTGTGACGCTGCTGCTGCTCACCGCGAGCGTCGGGGTCGTGTCGGCGCTGCTCGTGGCGCAAGGGATCCGGGAGCGGGGCCGCTACGAGCGGGCCCTCGCCGAGGCGGCCGCCCGCGACGCGGTGCTGTCGGAGCGGCTCACCATCGCCCGCGACCTCCACGACATCGTGTCGCACGGGCTCGGCGCCGTCACCGTCCGGGCGGCGGTCGGTGCCCGCCTGGGTCGTACGGACCCGGCCGCCGCGGTCGCGGCGCTCGACGACGTGGCCGAGATCAGCCGGTCGGCCACCGAGGACCTGCGCCGCCTGCTCGGGGTGCT
>JBHAES010000278.1:0-5882 GCA_041855725.1 Actinomycetota bacterium | reverse complement strand
TGGGAGGCGGTGCGCAGCGCCGACGGAGGGGAGGACGTCGGCTTCTGCCTGGATACCTGCCACGCCTACGCCGGGGGAGAGCAGCTCGACGGCCTGGTGCCACGGGTGCTCGCCGCGACCGGGCGGATCGACGGCGTCGGGCACAGACTCGAGTCGATCTCGGCTCGAGTCTGTGCGCGGACCGCAGCAGCCCGTACGACGACAGCCGTGACGCGGCTCAGTCGGGGCGGCGCCAGGACCCGGAGCGGCCACCCGACTTGGCGACGACCCGGGCCGAGCGGATCTCGACGCTGCGGTCGACGCCCTTGACCATGTCGACGACGGCGAGCGCGGCGACGGTCGCCGCGGTGAGCGCCTCCATCTCGACCCCCGTCCGGTCGGCCGTGCGGGCCTCGGCGGTGATGGCGACCCCGTCGTCGACGACCTCGACGTCGACCACGCAGCCGTGCACGCCGATGACGTGCGCCAGCGGCAGCAGGTCCGGCACCCGCTTCGCGGCGGCGATGCCGGCGACCCGGGCCACCGCGAGCACGTCGCCCTTGGGCACGCCGCCCGAGCGCAGCGCCTCGACCACCGCCGCCGAGCAGGCCACGGTCGCCTCGGCGGTCGCGGTGCGTACGGTCGGCTGCTTGCCGGTGACGTCGACCATGCGGGCCTGGCCGCGGGCGTCGAGGTGGGTGAGCTCAGACATCGAAGACCTCCAGCGGGTCGCCGGGCCGGACCTCGTCCCAGTCGGCCGGCACGACCGCGATCACGTCGGCCAGGTGCAGGGAGGCGACGGCGTGCGACTGGGAGCCCAGGGCGTGCGCCCGGACCACGCCGGCGTCGGTCACCCGGGCGGGCAGGTACTGGGCGCGGCCCGGCGGGGTACGCCACGACTCGGCCGCCGGCACCGTACGGGTGGGCAGCGCGGTGGGGCGCCCGGACAGCCGGGCGAGGAGGGGGCGTACGAACAGCCACGCCGAGACGAGCACGCTCACCGGGTTGCCGGGCAGCGCCAGCAGCGGCACGTCACGACCGCCGACCCGGACGTGACCGAGACCCTGCGGCTTGCCCGGCTGCATCGCGACGGTGACGAACGCGACGCCCGGCCCGCCGGCCTGCCGCACCACCTCGAACGCCCCCGCCGACACCCCGCCGGTCGTCAGCAGCAGGTCGCACCCGGAGCAGCCCGCGACCGCGGCCCGGAAGGCGTCGGGGTCGTCGTCGACGCGCACCCGGTGCGTCACCTCGCCGCCGAAGCCGGTCACCAGCCCGGCCAGCATCGGCAGGTTGGAGTCGGGCACCATCCCGGGGCCCACCGGCTCGCCGGGGCCGACGAGCTCCGACCCCGTCGACAGCACCGCGACCCGCGGCCGCCGCTGCACCCGCCACGTCGCCGCCCCCACCGACACCGCCGCCGCCACCGCGGCCGGGGTCGCCGCCGTGCCCGCCGCGAGCACCTCGTCGCCGGGGCGCACGTCCTCGCCCGCCCGCCGGACGTGGCGTCCGTACGGCGCCGAGGTGCGCACCTCCACCCGGGCGGGCAGCGGCGCGGCCCCGGCCGGCTGGTCGGTGTGCTCGACCTGCACGACGGTGTCGGCGCCCGCCGGCAGCGGGGCGCCCGTCATGATCCGCATCGCCTGGCCGGGCCCGAGCGTCCGCTCCGCGGGCCGCCCGGCGGGCACGTCGCCCACCACCTCCAGCATCACCGGCACCCGCGCCACGTCGTCGGCTCGGACCGCGAACCCGTCCATCGCCGAGTTGTCGAACGGCGGCACCGGCAGGGCGGCGGTGACGGGCGCGGCGAGCCGGACGGCCGGGTCGACCGCGACGGCGACCTCCTCAGGCGGCAACGGCTCGGCGAGGAGGAGCACCTCGCTCAGCTGGTCGGCGACGCTTCGCATGCTGCCGAACCTATCCGGTGCGACCGGCTGAGGGGGGCCGGAGCCGACGGCGAGGCGGCGGGGCCCACCTCCGGGGCGCGGCGCTGAGGCCGTCACGTCGCTCCGGCGACGTCCGGCCCGTCGTGCGGGCGGTTCTCGCCCAGCCCGGAGGAAGGTGGGCAAGGATGGGAGCCGAGATCGACTCCCATCCTCGTTTGTTGTATCCCGACAAACGATCACCATCAACAACAGCGTGTCGCACTGATCGGTTTGTAGGAGTACTACAAACCGAGCCGCCAGGCGGGAGATCCATCCAGGCTCGGAGGGGATCTCCTCATGGTCCCTCTCGCCGGGCGCGGAGGAAGGTGCCCGTAGGGGGCGAGGATGGGAGCCGAGATCGGCTCCCATCCTTGTTTGGTGTATCCCGACAGTCGAACCGCCCCGAGGCCGGCGTGTCGCGGTGGCTGGTTTGTAGAGGTACGACAAACCGTGTCGTACGGGGGCGCGCGCGGGACGTCAGGGCCGGCTGCGTACGTCGACCACGTCCCACCGGGCGGTGAGGGCGTCGAGCACGAGCACGCGGCCGGCCAGCGGGCGGCCCCAGCCGGTGAGCACCTTGACCGCCTCGCTGGCCTGCAGGGCGCCGAGCTGGCCCACCATGGGGCCGAGCACCCCCACGTCGGCGGCGCGCGGGTGGTCGTCGGGCTCGACGGGGAACAGGTCCCGCAGCCACAGCGTGCGGCCGTCCGGGGCGGGGACGCCGAACACCGAGCACTGCCCGTACGTCCCGACCGCCGCCGCCCACACCAGAGGGCGCCCGGCGGCCCGGGCCGCGTCGCTGAGCACGAGCTTGGCGGCGAACGTGTCGCAGCAGTCGAGCAGCAGGTCGTGGTCGGCGGCCAGGGCTGCGACCCGGTCGGCGTCGAGCATCTCGGGCACCGGCGTCACGTCGCAGCCGGGGTTGAGCCGGCGCAGCCGGTCGGCCGCGGACTCCGCCTTGTTGCGGCCCACGTCCACGTGCAGCACCTGCCGCTGCAGGTTGCCCACGGTCACCACGTCGCCGTCGGCGACGGTCAGGCGCCCCACCCCGGCCGCCGCCAGGTAGGGCAGCGCCGCCGACCCCAGCCCGCCGGCCCCCACCACCACCACCCGGGCCGCGAGCAGCCGCTCCTGCGCCGCCTCACCGAACCCCGCCAGGTCGGTGGTGCGGCGGTACCGCTCCGCCTGCTCCGGGGTCAGCACGCCGCCCCCGTACGACCCGTCCGCACCTGCGGCGACCCCGTCGGGACCCGACCGCCCGACCCGGGAGCCGTGCACCCAACCTGCCCCAGGCACCCCTCCAGGCGCACCCGCGACAAGCCCGTACGGACCCGACCGTCCGACCCGACGGCCTCACGCCACGCTCCCGACCGTCGGCACCCGCCGACGCGCGGGGCCTGCGGCGCCGACGCTGGCCGCACGGTCACGGGCAGCCGCTCCACTCGCTGGTGCCGTCGGCGAGGTGCTGGTGCTTCCACACCGGGACCTCCTGCTTCACCCGGTCGACGAGGGCGGCGACGCACGCGAACGCCTCGGCCCGGTGGGATGCGGCCACCACGGCCAGCAGCGCCACGTCGCCGATCGTCAGCGACCCGAGCCGGTGCACCACGGCCAGGGCGTGCACCGGGTGCTCGGCGGCGACGGCGGCGGCCACCTCGGCGAGGGTCGCGGCGGCGGTGGGGTGGGCGGTGTAGTCGAGGGACGCGACGGCGCGGCCGCCGTCGTGGTCGCGCACCACCCCCTGGAACGCGACGACGGCGCCGGCGCGGTCGTCGGCCACGAGCGCTGTCACGGCGGCGACGTCGACCGGTGCGTCGGTGACGGCGGCCAGCCGTACGGTCGCCACCCGGTCAGCTCTTCCGGGGCGCGCCGGGGCGCGCGTAGCGCAGCCACGTCACGACGACGCACGCCACGGCCCACACCACGCCGATGACGTAGAAGACGGTCGGGCCCAGCGTCGAGATGCCCACGCCGAACAGGAACGGGCCGAACGCGGCGACGGCGCTCGTCCACCCGATCACCCCGCCGGCCTGGCGCCGCTCGAAGATCATGGGCATCTGCTTGAACGTGGACGCGTTGCCGATGCCGGCGAACAGGAAGATCGCGAGCATGCCCCACAGGAACTGGGTGAACCCGCCCTGCAGCGCGGCGGCGCTCGAGGTGTCGGGGGTGAGGGCACCGATGGTGAGCCCGATCGACACGACGAGGCCGACCCCGGAGATCAGGGTCCAGATGGCGCCGCCCATCCGGTCGGTCAGCGGCGAGAACAGCACCCGGGCGCCGGCGCCGACGAGCGGGCCCAGGAACACGTACGCCACCGGGTCGGGCACGGTGTAGCCGGCCACGAGCACCTGCGCCGCCTGGCCGGTGCCCTGCACGATCGCGGGGTTGCCCGCCCCGTACAGGTTGCTCATCAGCAGCCCGAACTGGGCCGACAGGCCCGAGAAGGTGCCGAAGGTCATGATGTAGAGGGCCGTCATCCACCAGGTGTCCTGGTTGGCGAAGATGTCGAACTGCTGGCGTACGTTCGCCTTCACCGGCACCGAGCGCAGCACCACCCACGCCCAGATCGTCACCACGACGACGATCGGTACGTAGACGAACGCGGCGTTCTGGTACCAGACCTGCCGGGTGGCGCCGCCGGCCACGCTCATCGTCTGCGACGAGCCGAGGAACCCGACCATCGCGAACCCGATCAGCCACGGCGTCAGCAGCTGCACGAGCGACACCCCGAAGTTGCCGACGCCGGCTTGGATGCCGAGCACCGTGCCCTGCGAGCGGCGGGGGAAGAAGAACGACGTCGACGGCATGAAGCCTGAGAACGCGCCGCCGCCGATGCCGGCGAGGAACGCCAGCAGCATCAGCACCCAGTACGGGGTCGTCGCGTCCTGCACGGCGGCGCCCCAGCCGACGAGCGGCAGCAGGAGCGCCGCGGTGGTGAGCGCTACGAGCTTGCGGGTGCCGAGGATGGGCGGCAGCACCATCCACACCAGCCGCAGCAGCCCGCCCGAGAGGCCCGGCATCGCCGCCAGCCAGTACAGCCCCGTACGGTCGATGGTGAACCCGAGCGCGGTGAGGCGGGGCACGACCGCGCTCGGCAGGAACCACGCGGCGAAGCACATGGTGAGCGAGACGGTGGTGACCAGCAGGGTCGTCCGGGCCAGCCGCCCGTCCCACAGGGCCTCGTCCTCGGGGTCCCACGCGGTGAGCCAGTCGCCCTTGACCTGGATGCTGCTCATGGCTTGTCCTCCATGGGGTGCTCGATGCTGCCCGCCAGCTCAGGCGACCGCTGGTGGAGCATGCCGACGATGGTGAGGTGCATCCACGCGGCGCACGCCACGGTGAGCACGAAGATGACGAAGAAGGTGCTGGTGGGGAACCCGGACCACTGCTTGGTGTAGGCGAACAGGGGCGGCAGCACGAACCCGCCCAGCCCGCCGAGCAGCCCGACGAGGCCGCCGACCGAGCCGACGTTGTCGGGGAAGTACTCGGGGATGTGCTTGAACACGGCGGCCTTGCCGAAGCCCATGGCGCAGCCGAGCAGGAACACGAGCAGCGTGAACCCCCACACGTTCATGTGGAACCCGAGGTGCTCGGTGGTGGACCCGTCGGCGTGGACGATGACGACGTGCCCGTTGGGCATCATGAGCACGCCGGAGGTGACCAGCATCACCGCGAACGTCAGGTACATGACCCGCCGTGCCCCCATGCGGTCGCTCATCCAGCCGCCGAGCGGTCGCAGCAGCGACGCCGGGAAGATGAAGATCGCGGTGAGCAGGCCGGCCGTGGTCAGGTCGACGGCGAAGTTGTCGACGTAGTACTTCGGCAGCCATGCCGACAGTGCCACGTACGCCCCGAAGACGGCCACGTAGTAGAGGCTGAACCGCCACACCCGCACGTGCCTGAGCGGCTCGAGCATCTCGCGGACGGGCTTCGAGCTGCCAAGGGAGCGGTCCTCGCGCGGCACGACGAGCCAGA
>JBHAES010000277.1:0-7290 GCA_041855725.1 Actinomycetota bacterium | reverse complement strand
TACGGGGATCATGTCGAGCTGGCAATCTGTGAAGTGGAACGCCGACTCACAAACCACCTCGCCCCACCCACGACTGCGGAACTCGCGGCAAAACCCGAGCCCTACCGGGAATGGCGAGATATCCAACACCGGCTGCATTCCATGCGGCGAGGAGGTCACCGCCGTGCGCGCGATCCTGCCCAGGCCGGGGCCCAACCGCTCCAACGACATCCACGACCCGATGCTGCTGCTGCTCACCACGGCGTCGGGCCGGCTGGTCACCGACGAGCTGTACGTCAACACGGGCGCCGGTTACGAGGTCCGCACCGAGGTGCTCGCCGCTGGCGGCATCGCCACCGTCGGGCTCGGCGTCGACCGGGTGGTGTCGCACACTCCGGCGCTCACGTGGGGCGGCTCGATCCCGGCCGACTGGCGGCCCCGGTTCGCCACCGCCTACGACCTCGAGGTGCAGGCCTGGGTCGACGCCGTCCGCCGCGGCGACCACGTCGACCCCCTCGCCGCGACGTCGTGGGACGGCTACGCCGCCGCGGCGGTGTGCGAGGCGCTCGTCCAGGCGCTGACCGCCGACGGCGCCCAGGTCGAGGTCAGGCTGAGGTCCCGGCCCTGAGTCGGGTAGTGCGGCTATGGCCGGCGTCGACCGGAAAGGCTCCGTGCTTCACCGACGTGGGAGAGGTTCGAGTCAAACCTCCTGCCAGCGACAGAGCCTTGCTACGACCACGTGCCGATACCCAACGGCACGTCCGTCGAGAGGCTATCGGGATGCCTGCGTTGTCATCGTCGGACCCGCCAGTCGAGTCGTCGGATCACCCACCGGGCCACCAGTATGGCCACCGCGATGGATATCACGATGTGAAAGACGAGGATTCCCCAACTGCTCATGCTTGGTAGCCTAACAGGTTCCGTCGGTCATGGCTCGTCGTCCTGATACTGTCGTCGTGGTGCAGACCGTGACGATGCTCACGGCAGTCTTGAAGTCAGCCCGACCTCGCACGCGGGTGCTGCTGACTCGGTAGATCTTTGCATTGGTCACTTCCGCGCCGGGGGCGAGGAAGTTGTAGTTGAGCCCGTAGTACCTGGTGATGGCGGAAGTCGATCCCGCTCCCTGATAGTCGAAATTGTATCCCAGGTGAGCAAGGAGGATTGACATCCTCGCCTTGCAGCCCGCGTAACTGTACCAGTAGGAGCCTCCTGCGGGAGAGCAGTCGGATACTCCCGCGGGAGAGGTCTGAGCACCGGGGCGGAGATCAGGACCGGTCGTGACCACCAAAGAGCCATCCGCGAAGGTCGATGTTTCAACCACCTCGCCACTCTGGGTCAGGCGCCTGGTGGCTACAGGGATGGCCCCTTGCTTCATGGAATCCCAGGGCTCCCCATTCGCTATCTTTTGAATGAGCTTGTCCTGGGTTTCGACGGGAACGCCGTACTTGGTCATTTCGGCCCGTACTGCAGACCAGTCATCCTGAGGCGGAGCGAGTGGGTAGTCAGCCCTGGCCGGCCTGTCTCCCAGTGTCAGGAGGGATGACAGGATGATGATGAGTATGACTGCGCGGACTTCATCGATCACCACCTGTAGGTGCGCGCCACTGACTGGGTGTTGAGATCGCGATCCCGTCTGCCCAGGCTCGTCAGACCTCGGATGATCGGTCGCGATACCTAGCCTGCAACAGACTATCTGGACTCGGCGCGCGTGTCAACTCATCGCGTTGACGAACCGAGTCAGAGGATGCCAGCCCAGAAAGTTGATGAAGGTTGAACTACCTGGGGTTCTCGGGTTACGGTGAGCGCATGCTCGACGGTCTGCCCCTCCATCCGCTCTTCGCCCACGCCCCGGTGGTGCTGCTCCCGCTCGCCGCGATCGGGGTGATCGTGCTGGCCGTCATGCGGCGGCGCTCCGCCCAGCTGGTCTACGCCGTGCTGGGCGTGCTCGTGGTGGCGGTGGGCTCCGCCGGCGCGACGCTGCTGTCGGGCAACGCGTTGGCCTCGGTCATGGGCTTCGAGCCTGAGACCCACCAGCGGTGGGGACAGGCGATGACGATCGGCGCGGTCGTGTTCCTGCTCGTCGCCGCGCCGTTCCTGTGGCTGGTCGCCCGTGGCGGCGACAGCCCCCGGCCCCTCACCAAGCCGCTCGGCTACGCGGCGTCGGTCGTCGGCGTGGTCGTGGTGGCGCTCACCTACCTCGCCGGTCACTCGGGCGCGCAGCTGGCCTGGTCCGACGTGGCGGCCTCGACGACGACCCCCACGGCGACCAACCGTACCTACACCCTCGACGAGGTCGCGCAGCACCGCACCGCTACCGACTGCTGGACCGTGGTCGACGGCAGGGTCTACGACCTCACCGAGTGGGTGGGCCGGCACCCGGGCGGTGCGAGCGCCGTCACCGGCATGTGCGGGGTCGACGCCACCGCGGCGTACCAGGGCAAGCACGGTGGCGAGCAGGGTCCCGCCGAGGCGCTCTCCCGCTACCAGATCGGCACGCTCGCCTCGGCGGCGACCACCTCCGCCACCCCCGCGGCGACCCCGTCGGCATCCGCCTCGGCGTCGGCCACCCCGGCTGCCTCGACGGCGGCCCCGTCCGCGTCGGCGTCGGCCACGACAGCGACCTTCACCCTCGCCCAGGTCGCCCAGCACAGCACCGCCACCGACTGCTGGACCGTGGTCGACGGCAAGGTCTACGACCTGACCGAGTGGGTGGGCCGGCACCCGGGCGGCACGCGTGCCGTCACCGGCATGTGCGGGGTCGACGCCACCGCGGCGTTCCAGCGCGCGCACGCCGGCGAGCAGGGCCCCGCCGACGCGCTCGCCCGCTACCAGATCGGCACCCTCGCCGCCTGAGCCCGGCCGGCCCCGTACGCCCGCCTCGACGACCCGGTCCGCCCGTCGGGCCGGGTCGTCGGCGAGCGTCCACCCTGCCACCCCTGCAGGACCGAGGCTCGCGGGTGGCCCATGATGGCTCCTGTGAGGAAGACGTGCCGGTGGGTGCTCGACCGGCTGTGGCCGGGGCACCCCACCACGTGGCGAGGGGTGCGTCACCGGCTGGTGCCGGTGATCGTGAACCTGCTGCGCCTCGCTGTCGGCGGCGTGGTCGGCTACAAGCTCACGATCGTGGTGACCGGCTCTCACGACCTCACCGGCGCGCTCACCGCGCTGCTGGTGATGCAGGCGAGCGCGGCCGGGTCGGCGCGGATGGGCCTGGTGCGGGTCGGGGCGGTGCTCACCGGCATCGCGGTGGCCCTCACCGTCTCGATCTGGGTGGGTCTCACGTGGTGGTCGCTGGGCATCGTGATCTTCGGGGCGCTGTTCCTGGCCAAGGTGTTCCGGCTGGGCGACCAGGCGCTGGAGACCCCCATCAGCGGCATGCTCATCCTCGCCGCGTCGGCCCAGGGGATCGCCGTCGAGACGCGGCTCCTCACCACCTGCATCGGCGTCGCCGTCGGGGTGGCGCTGCCCATCGTGTGGCCGCCCGCGATCCCCGTGCCGTCGGCCGCCGGCTCCGTACGGCGGGTCGCCGCCACCTTGGCCCAGACCTTCCGGCAGGCTGGCGAGCACTTCGACGAGAACGCGGTCACCCGTGAGGCGGTGGAGCAGCAGCTGGCCACCCTCCGTACGGTGACGGGCGACATCGGACGTGCCAGCGACGCGGTGGCCCAGGTCCGCGACGTGTGGCAGTGGAACCCGCGGGCCCTCGGCCGGGCCGACGTGGTGCCGGTGCTGCAGTCGGGTCTCGACGCGCTGCAGCGCTGCGAGTCGGCGTCGCGGGCCCTGTTCGTCGCCATGCTCACCGAGGCGCCTGACGTGCCCGGCCCGCAGGACGCGTTCGCCGACGTACGGTCGGTGTTCGCCGTGGTGCTGCACGACGTGGGGGAGAGCATCGACTCGTTCGGCCGGCTCGTCGAGGCCGAGACCCGCGGCGCCGAGGCCGACCTCGACGACCGGCTGCGCGACAACGTGGAGCTGCTGCGCGAGACCCGCGCCATCCTCACCGAGCTGATGCTGGTCAACACGCACCGGCCGGAGGAGTGGATCCTGCGCGGCTCGATCCTGCGGGCCGTCGACGAGATCCTCGCCACCCTCGACGCCGAGGACCGCGCCCAGTGGCGCCGCCGCTGGCGCGAGGGCCAGGCCCACCGGCCGCTGCCGAACCTCAACACCGCCTCGGAGCTGCCCGTCCGCTACGACCGCACCTGGCTCGTCGCCCTCCGCTCCGCCGCCCGGCGCCGCTGACACCCGCTCGTCGGGGTCGCGGGGAGGAGGGGTGAGGGGCGTCCCCGGTACCGGGCGTGAGGTGTCAGCCTGGGTACGCGGGGAGGACGGAGCCGGCCCCAGCCCATCGGTGGCACGGACCCGTCTCGTTCCTGGGTCGGCACCCCCGCGCGTGCTTCGAGGACGAAGAGCGGGTGGGCGGGCCGGGGGCGGTCGGCCGACGTCAGCCCTGGCCCCGCACACCACGACGGTGCTCGTGGGCTCGTCGGGCTGCGGCAGGACGACCCTGCTGCGCATGGCTGACGGGCGCTGCGGCTGGCCCGGCGTGTCGGCGGCGGCAGGTAGAGTGACGCCTGATCCCGGGAGCAAGGAGACGTGTGGCCGAGACGATCGTGCACCTCGTGCGGCACGGCGAGGTCGACAACCCGACCAAGGTGCTCTACGGGCGCCTGCCGGGCTACCACCTGTCCGAGCGGGGGGCCGCGATGGCCCGGCGGGTGGCCGAGCACCTCGCCGACGTGCCGGTCACGCACCTGCGCTGCTCGCCGCTGGAGCGGGCGCAGGAGACGATGGCACCGATCGCCGAACGGTTCGCCCACCTCGACGTCACCACCGACGTCCGCGTGATCGAGGCCGCCAACGTGTTCGAGGGCGAGGTGTTCGGGCCCAGGAACGCGATCCTGTTCAAGCCGTCGTCGTGGTGGCACCTGCGCAACCCGTTGCGGCCCAGCTGGGGTGAGCCGTACCACCACATCGTGCGCCGCATGGCGGCAGCGGTCGCCGACGCGGCCGCCAGCGCCGGCGACGGCGGGCAGGCGGTCGTCGTCAGCCACCAGCTGCCGATCTGGATGCTGCGCTGCCACGCCGAGGGTCGACGCCTCGTCCACGACCCGCGGCGCCGCCAGTGCACCCTGGCCAGCATCACCTCCGTGACGGTCGTCGACGGCCACCTGGTCCGCGTCGACTACGCCGAACCCGCCCGCGACCTGCTGCCCGCCAAGAAGCGTTCGTTCTCGCCGGGGGCGTGACGGCGCCCACCGGCCGCACCCTCGTCGCCGGCCTCACGGCGGCGTCCACAGGCTCGGCCGGCCGACGAGGTATGTGTCGGGCGACGGCCCCCAGCACCCGCATCGCCGCCGACCGGCCCATCGCCTGTGCTCGACGGCACCACCCTCGACGGTGAGCGGCTCGGCTCCGCGTCACTGGGGACCTACGGGGACCGATCGGCGGGGACCGGTCAGGGGAGACCGGTGGGGACCGACCGGGGGAGCGGGCGGCAAGGGACCGCCCTGCAGGGATGACCGACGACGGGTCGACCGGTGGCCGACCCGTCGAGAGCCCGTCCGGTGGCCGTGCGACGTCCGGCGGACCGTGCGTGTGACAACCTGATCCGGAGACAAGGCGTACCTGACATGTGACGGTGATGGCGGTGACGATGAGCGGATGGGCGAGGGCCGACCAGGCCCGGGGGCTGTCGGCCGAGGCGTGGCTGCGCATGGTGTACGACCAGTCGTGGGCGCCGATGGTGCGGCTCGCCTCGCTGCTGCTGGGCTCCACCGACCGGGCCGAGGAGATCGTGCAGGACGCGATCGTGGCGGTCTTCCGTCGCCGCTCGATGTTCGGCGACGAGGTGCCGCGGGCCTATCTGCGGACCGCCGTCGTGAACGCGTGCCGCTCGGCGCACCGCCACCTGGCCGTCGTCGACCGCAACCGCACCGAGGCGCCGGTCGAGCACGTCGGCCCGTACGAGCGGGTGGCGCAGGACGAGACGTCGCGCGAGGTGATGGCGGCCCTGCGTACCTTGCCGCAGCGCCAGCAGGAGGTGCTGGTGCTCCGCTACTACAGCGACCTGTCCGAGGCCGAGATCGCCGAGGCCCTCGGGATCAGCCGCGGCTCGGTGAAGTCGCACGCGTCGCGGGCCGTGGCCGCGCTGCGTCAGGCGCTGGCCGGGCTCCACGGACCATCGAACCAAGGAGGTGAGCGGCGATGAGCGACTGGGGCCTGCCGCCCGAGGACGACACCACGCGCCGGCTCCGCCAGGCGCTCCACGACGAGGCCGCCCGCGTCCGGGTGACCGACAGGTTCGACCAGCTGAGAGGTGCCGCGATGCAGGATCACGGTGCGCGGCGTTCCCGTACGCCGTGGCTGGTGGCGGCGGCGGTCGTCGTCGCGCTGGTCGTCGGCGTCGGCTACCTGCTCACGCTGACGCAGCAGGGCACCTTGACGTCGGCCGCACCTGCGGGGGAGCGTGCGCGGGACAGCGCCCCCGGCACGGAGGCCGCGAGGACCACCGCCACCACGGCCTCGGGTGACGCGGTCGGGTTCGCCACCCCCCGCGGCGACATCGCGTGCCGCATGGGCGACGGCGAGGTGCTGTGCTTCACCATGTCGGCCACCGAGTGGGAGCAGGCGACGCCGCGGCAGTGCCGCTCGATCAGCGACGACACCGCCTCCGCCACCTACTCGTACGACATGGGCGGGGTGCTGCTCACCGCGAAGGGTGCCGAGCTCGTCTGCGGCACCCAGGCGCCGGTCGGGCTCGTGGTGGGCTCGGGTGACCCGGCGGTCAGCTGGTACGACCCCACCCTGCACCGCACGGTCGACCTGCCCTGGGGTGCGGCGCCGGTGCTCCCGTACGGCGGCGTCGCCACCACCACCGGCGGCCAGCGGTGCGAGGTCTCCGAGCTCGGGGTGCGGTGCACCGACGCGTCGAACGGCGCGATCCTCGTCGCCCACCAGCAGGTCGCGCTCGTGACCCCCGGCACGGTGCCGGTGCGCTACGTCGTCGCCTCGGGGGACGCCGCGTTCGTGAGCGGTGACGCCACCGTACGGTGCCTCATGACCGACGAGAGCGCCGAGTGCGAGGCGGTCCAGCCGACCTACCAGGCGCCGCCGCGGCCGGCCTCGTGCCAGCTCGACTGGGGTGGTCGGATCGGCCTCACGGCGCAGGGCGCGGCGTTCGTGTGCGCCGGCGGCACTCTCGCCGGGTTGGCGGCCAAGCCTGACCTGACCCAGTGGTACGGGCCGGCGTACGGCACCGACGTGGTCATGGACGGCGCCCCCCAGGCCGGCCTCGGCGTCGGCAGCTCG
>JBHAES010000276.1:0-3459 GCA_041855725.1 Actinomycetota bacterium | reverse complement strand
CTGCCTACCCCACCGAGCAGCAGGAGCCGGCGGTGGAGGTGCCCGACGACGCCTACGAGGTGAGCGAGGACATCGTCATCTCCGACAACCTGGTGGCGGTGACGAAGGCGGGCACGGTGATCGACACGTCGGCCGACGGCACGGTGGTCTCCCTCGCCGACGGCACCCGGGTGAGCGTGGGCACCGACGGCACGGTGACGCTCGACCCGGACCTCAACGACCCGAGCAAGGTCGTCGACGAGAGCATGCTGCGCGGCGACGGCACCTACGTGAGCCCCACCGGCACCATGGTGCGGATCGAGGACGGCAAGGTCACGGTCACCGGCCCCAGCGGCGAGCGGCTGACCGTGTTCTCGAACGGGTCGTGCAAGATCGACCTGCCCGAGCCGGCCAAGGACGCCGGCGGCGGCACCACCCCGGCCGGGATGGACGGCACGGTGCCCGGCGACACGCAGCCCGACCAGAAGGACCAGAAGGACGACTCCGACGGGGCCGACCAGGACGACTCCGACCTGGACGACGGCAAGGACTCCGACGGCGCCGATGTCAACGTCAACGTCGAGAACACCAACACGAACACCAACACGAACACGAACACCAACACGAACACGGGTGGCGGCGGCGGTGGCGGCGACGACGGTGGTGGCGGCGACGACGGTGGTGGCGACGACCAAGGCGACGAGAAGAAGGAGGAGAAGAAAGCGGGCGGCGAGCCACCCCCGACTCCTCCGGAGGGAGAGATCACGGTCACCCCCGACGACCTGGACGCCGACGCCGAGTACTTCACAGCCCTGGAAAGGTGTGCTGCGACCCTGGTGAGGTGCTTCACCAACCTCAAGCCGCTCATCAAGGAGTACGGCCTGTGGATCGGCGTCCGAAACCCGTACGAGAAGACCTGCGACAGCTTCATCGAGTTCTACACCGACGGCGGGCGGCAGATGACCGAGATGGCGACCGCGCTGCGCAGCAGCGCCGAGCTGTACCGCAAGAACGAGGAAGAGGGCGAGGAGCTCGCCCAGACCATCTTCGTCGAGTGAACCCACACAGAACGGAGTAGCCATGCACACAGCCTCTAGCCCGACGGGGCCGCACTTCGAAGAGTGCTCGTTCGCTCTGGACTGCGAGTGGGCACGCGAGCTGATCGAGCGCATCGCGACGGGCTTCGAGAAGGCCGCCGAGTTCATCGACCGAAACGCCAAGCTGTTCGCCGAGGTCGTGACGAAGATCCTCAACCTCCAGCTGCCGGTCCCGGACGCGGTCAAGCAGGCGATCCAGGCCGGGGTGGAGGCGGTGCAGCGGATGCTGGCGTCTGTGCTGCGGCTCGGCGCCAAGGTGGTCGTGCTGGCCAAGCAGCTGCTGGGCCCCTGGCAGATCCGGTCGGCCGGCACCAACATCTTGGACTGCGTCGCCGACAAGAGCAACGACTTCGCCTCCTACCTGCAGGTCGCGAACCTGGCCAGCACCCGGACGTGGCAGTCGCCGGCCGCCACCGAGTTCCGCGCGATCGTCGCCGACAACGAGGAGACGGGCAAGGGCGTCGCGAGCGGCGTCCGGGCGTTCGGGATGGCGGTGAAGGACGTGGGTGACAAGGGGGTGGAGATCACCTTGTCGTTCATCCACGAGTTCGTGGCGGCGGTGGCCGCCATCATCACCGCCGCCGCGGGACTGCCCACGGTCGCGGGCACCGCTCCGTCGGCCGCCGCGATCTTGACCCTGGTCGCCGAGATCATGGCCGCGATCGCGCTGCTCATCAAGAAGGCCGAAGAGATCTCGACGTCGGCCGCCGGCTTCGACACGGCGGCGCGGGGCAGCGTCCCCGAGGGGTACTGGCCCGACCACGTGAACCAGTGACCCGTACGGTGCCCGGGCCGGCTCGGGCACCGCCGCCCACGTGTCGCCGGATCCGATCTCTCGTACGCTTCGAGCATGTCGACGCGTACGTCGCCGCTCGGCACCCTGGCCGAGCGCAGCGCCCGGGCCCGCAGCCTGTTCTGCCGCGTCGACAGCACCCCGTGCCGGAGTGGGTGCGCGCGGCGGCAGGTGGCGCAGCTGAGCCGATCGTGACCGCTGCCGCCCACCTCCCGGCTCGCCGCCCGCGACGTCGCAGGTCCCCGTTACGCTGGACCGGTTTCACCTGACGAAGGAGCCTCGATGCCCGTGCTGCGTTCCCGTACGACCACCCACGGCCGCACCATGGCCGGCGCCCGGGCGCTGTGGCGGGCCACGGGGGTGACCGACGCCGACTTCGGCAAGCCGATCGTGGCGGTGGCGAACTCGTTCACCCAGTTCGTGCCGGGCCACGTGCACCTCAAGGACATCGGGCAGCTCGTGTGCGGCGCCGTCGCCGAGGCGGGTGGGATCGGGCGCGAGTTCAGCACCATCGCCATCGACGACGGCATCGCGATGGGTCACGGCGGCATGCTCTACTCGCTGCCGAGCCGGGAGCTGATCGCCGACTCGGTGGAGTACATGGTGAACGCCCACTGCGCCGACGCGCTGGTGTGCGTGTCGAACTGCGACAAGATCACGCCGGGCATGCTGCTGGCGGCGCTGCGGCTCGACATCCCCACCGTGTTCGTGTCGGGCGGCCCGATGGAGGCGGGCACGGCGGTGGTGGTCGACGGCGAGGCCGAGACGTCGCTCGACCTGGTCGACGCGATGGTGCGCTCGGTCGACCCCGAGGTGACCGACGACCAGCTCGGCCGCATCGAGGCGAACGCGTGCCCCACCTGCGGCTCGTGCTCGGGCATGTTCACGGCCAACTCGATGAACTGCCTGCTGGAGGCGATCGGCCTGGCGCTGCCCGGCAACGGCTCCACGCTCGCCACGGCAGCCGCCCGCCGTGACCTGTTCCGGCGGGCCGGGGCGCTGGCGGTGGAGCTGGCGCACCGCTGGTACGACGGCGACGACGCCTCGGTGCTGCCCCGCTCGATCGCCACCAAGCACGCGTTCGAGAACGCGATGCGGCTCGACATCGCGATGGGGGGCTCCACCAACACGGTGCTGCACCTGCTGGCGGCCGCCCAGGAGGCGGGGGTCGACTTCACGCAGGCCGACATCGACCGGCTCTCCCGGGTCACCCCGTGCCTGGCGAAGGTGGCCCCCAACTCGCACCGCTACTACATGGAGGACGTGCACCGCGCGGGCGGCATCCCCGCCATCCTCGGCGAGCTGCACCGCGGCGGCCTGCTGCACGACGACGTCCACGCGGTGCACGCGCCGTCGCTCGACGCGTGGCTGGGCCGGTGGGACGTGCGGTCGGGCACCGCCGCCCTGGAGGCGGTCGAGCTGTTCCACGCGGCGCCTGGCGGGGTCCGTACGACGGAGGCGTTCTCGTCGACGAACCGGTGGAAGACCCTCGACACCGACGCCGAGGCCGGGTGCATCCGGTCGGTCGCCCACCCCTACACCGCCGACGGCGGCCTCGCGGTCCTCACCGGCAACCTCGCCCCCGACGGG
>JBHAES010000275.1:0-6521 GCA_041855725.1 Actinomycetota bacterium | reverse complement strand
GAGACGATCAACTACCGCACCCTCAAGCCCGAGCGCGACGGGCTGTTCTGCGTGGAGATCTTCGGCCCCACCCGGGACTGGGAGTGCAACTGCGGCAAGTACAAGCGGGTGCGCTTCAAGGGCATCGTCTGCGAGCGCTGCGGCGTCGAGGTGACCCGCTCCAACGTGCGCCGCGAGCGGATGGGCCACATCGAGCTGGCCGCGCCCGTGACCCACATCTGGTACTTCAAGGGCGTGCCGTCGCGGCTGGGCTACCTGCTCGACATCGCCCCGAAGGACCTGGAGAAGGTCATCTACTTCGCGGCCTACATGATCACCCACGTCGACGAGGAGGCCCGCCACCGCGACCTGCCGTCGCTGGAGGCGAAGGTCGAGGCCGAGCGCAAGCAGATCGAGCAGCGCCGCGACAACGAGATCAACAACCGCATGGCCAAGCTGGAGGAGGACCTCGCCCAGCTCGAGGCCGACGGGGCGAAGGCCGACGTCAAGAAGCGCGTGCGCGACGGCGCCGAGAAGGAGCAGAAGCTCGTCCGCGACCGCGCCCAGCGCGACCTCGACCGCCTCGAGCGGGTCTGGGACCTCTTCAAGGGCCTCAAGGTGCAGCACCTCGAGGGCGACGAGGTCGTCTACCGCGAGATGAAGAACCGCTTCGGCAAGTACTTCGAGGGCTCGATGGGTGCCGAGGCGATCAAGGCGCGCCTCGCCTCGTTCGACCTGGAGGCTGAGGCCGAGGCGCTGCGCGACGTCATCCGTACGGGCAAGGGGCAGCGCAAGACCCGCGCCCTCAAGCGCCTCAAGGTGGTGGCCGCGTTCCTGCAGACCGAGAACTCGCCGTCGGGCATGGTGCTCGACGCGGTGCCGGTGATCCCGCCCGACCTGCGCCCCATGGTGCAGCTCGACGGCGGCCGGTTCGCCACCTCCGACCTCAACGACCTGTACCGCCGGGTCATCAACCGCAACAACCGCCTCAAGCGGCTCCTCGACCTCGGCGCCCCCGAGATCATCGTCAACAACGAGAAGCGCATGCTGCAGGAGGCGGTCGACTCGCTGTTCGACAACGGCCGCCGCGGCCGCCCGGTCACCGGCCCGGGCAACCGTCCGCTCAAGTCGATCTCCGACATGCTCAAGGGCAAGCAGGGCCGGTTCCGCCAGAACCTGCTCGGCAAGCGCGTCGACTACTCGGGCCGCTCGGTCATCGTGGTCGGCCCGCAGCTCAAGCTGCACCAGTGCGGCCTGCCGAAGGCGATGGCGCTCGAGCTGTTCAAGCCGTTCGTGATGAAGCGGCTCGACGACCTCAACCACGCCCAGAACATCAAGTCGGCCAAGCGCATGGTCGAGCGGCAGCGCCCCGTGGTGTGGGACGTGCTCGAGGAGGTCATCTCCGAGCACCCCGTGCTGCTCAACCGCGCCCCGACGCTGCACCGCCTCGGCATCCAGGCGTTCGAGCCGCAGCTCATCGAGGGCAAGGCCATCCAGATCCACCCGCTCGTCTGCACGGCGTTCAACGCCGACTTCGACGGCGACCAGATGGCCGTGCACCTGCCGCTGTCGGCCGAGGCCCAGGCCGAGGCGCGCATCCTGATGCTGTCGACCAACAACATCCTCAAGCCGGCCGACGGCCGCCCCGTCACCATGCCGACGCAGGACATGATCATCGGCCACTACTTCCTGACCCTCCAGCGTGACGGGCTCAAGGGCGAGGGCCGCGTGTTCGCCTCGGTGGCCGAGGCGATCATGGCCCACGACGCCGGCGAGATCGAGATCGGCTCGAAGGTGATGATCCGGCTGCAGGGGATCGTGCCGCCGGTCGGTCAGGAGCTGCGCCCCGACGGCACGATCCTGCTCGAGACCACCCTCGGCCGGGCCCTGTTCAACGAGGCCCTGCCGGCGGACTACCCGTTCGTCGACACCGAGGTGGGCAAGAAGCGGCTCGGCACCATCATCAACGACCTCGCCGAGCGCTACCCGAAGGTGCAGGTCGCCGAGACCCTCGACAACCTCAAGGACCTCGGGTTCCGCTGGGCCACCCGGTCGGGCGTCACCGTGTCGATCGCCGACGTGCAGACCCCGCCGACCAAGCGCGAGATCCTCGCCGGCTACGAGTCGAAGGCCTCGAAGGTCGACCGGCTCTACGACCGCGGCCAGGTCACCGAGGAGGAGCGCCGCCAGGAGCTCATCCAGATCTGGACCGACGCCACCTCGGAGCTCACCGCGGCCATGGAGGCGAACTTCACCCGCGAGAACCCGATCTACATGATGGTGCACTCGGGCGCCCGAGGGAACATGACCCAGATGCGCCAGATCGCCGCCATGCGAGGCCTCGTGGCCAACCCGAAGGGCGAGATCATCCCGACGCCGATCAAGTCCAACTTCCGTGAGGGCCTGTCGGTGCTGGAGTACTTCATCTCGACCCACGGCGGCCGCAAGGGCCAGGCCGACACCGCCCTGCGGACGGCCGACTCCGGCTACCTGACCCGTCGCCTCGTCGACGTGTCGCAGGACGTGATCATCCGCGAGGAGGACTGCCTCACCGAGCGCGGCCTCACCAAGACCATCGCGGTGCCGAACGCCAAGGGCAAGCTGGTGGCGGCCGACAACGTGGAGACCTCGGTCTACGCCCGTACGCTCGCGCAGGCGGTCACCGGCAAGGACGGCGAGGAGCTGCTCCCGGCCGGGGTCGACCTGGGCGACGTCAACATCAAGATGCTCGTCAACGCGGGCGTCACCGAGGTGAAGGTCCGCTCGGTGCTCACCTGCGAGGCGGCGTCGGGCACCTGCGCCATGTGCTACGGCCGCTCCCTGGCCACCGGCAAGCTGGTCGACGTGGGCGAGGCCGTCGGCATCGTCGCGGCCCAGTCCATCGGCGAGCCCGGCACCCAGCTCACGATGCGTACCTTCCACACCGGTGGTGTGGCCGGTGACGACATCACGCAGGGTCTGCCGCGCGTGGTCGAGCTGTTCGAGGCCCGCACGCCGAAGGGCAAGGCGCCGATCGCCGAGGCGTCGGGCCGGATCCGGTTCGACGAGACCGACCGTACCCGCAAGCTCGTCATCGTGCGCGACGACGGCGGCGAGGACCTGTCGTACCCCGTGCCGCGTCGCGCCCGCCTCGAGTGGGACGACGCGCACCACGTGCGGCACGCGATCCGCGACGGCGACCACGTCGAGGTCGGCCAGCAGCTCACCGCCGGCACCCTCGACCCGCAGGACGTGCTCCGCGTGCGTGGCGTGCGCCGTGTGCAGGAGCACCTGGTCGACGAGGTGTAGCAGGTCTACCGCACCCAGGGCGCCCCGATCCACGACAAGCACATCGAGATCATCATCCGGCAGATGCTGCGCCGGATCACGGTCATCGAGTCGGGTGACACCACGCTGCTGCCCGGCGAGCTGGTCGACCGGGGCGTCTACGAGGCGGTCAACCGCGAGGTGGTGCAGAACGGCGGCACCCCGGCCCAGGGTCGTCCGGTGCTGATGGGCATCACGAAGGCGTCGCTGGCCACCGAGTCGTGGCTGTCGGCGGCCTCGTTCCAGGAGACCACCAAGGTGCTCACCGACGCGGCGATCAACGGCAAGTCCGACTCGCTGCTCGGCCTGAAGGAGAACGTCATCCTGGGCAAGCTCATCCCGGCCGGCACCGGTCTGGAGCGCTACCGCAACATCCGGGTCGAGCCCACGGCCGAGGCGAAGGCGAAGGCGTACGCGATCGCGTACGACCCCTACGACTACGACTTCGGCTCGGGCTCGGGGGCGGTCGTCCCGCTGGAGGACTACGACTTCGGCGACGACTGAGCGACCTGACGGCCCTCGAGGCCGCCGCCTCGGCCCCTCGCACCTGCTGGTGCGGGGGGCCGTCGGCGTCGTACGACCGGTCGGCGGGGGGCGGGTTTCCTCGCGGCAGGGTTCCGTGAAACGATTCGATCACTATGTCGTACGAACCCCCGCCTGCCGTCGACGCCATCGATCCGGCCCGGTTGCGCCGGGCCCGCAACGCCGTCTTCGTCGCCTTCGCCGCCAACGGCTGGGGCTTCGCGTCCTGGGCGTCGCGGCTGCCCGACATCCAGCTGGCGCTTAGGCTCGACCCGGCCCAGCTCGGCACCCTGCTGCTGTCGGCCGCTGCCGGGTCCGTCATCAGCCTCCCGGCCGCCGGCCGGGTGATCTCGCGGCTGGGCACCCGGCGCACCGTCGAGGTAGCGGCCACCATCTTCGTGGTCGGCATGGCGTTCGCCGCGTTCAGCGTCACGGTGCTCCACAACCCGTACCTGACGGCCGTCGGCATGCTCTGCCTCGGCCTCGGCATGGGTTCATGGGACGTGGCCATGAATCATGAGGGTGCCGCGGTCGAGCGGCTGCTGGGCCGCTCCATCATGCCGTGGTTCCACGCCGCGTTCAGCGGTGCCACCGTGGTCGGCGCCCTCGTCGGCGCGGTGGCGACCGGCCTCGGGGTGCCGGTGCTGGTGCACATCCTCGTCATGCTGCTCGTGGTCGGCTACGTCGCGGTGGCCGGGGCCAAGCCGTTCCTGCCGGAGGCCGCGGCGGTCGAGTCCGAGCCCGGCACCCCGGCGCCCCGGGGGGCCTCGGCGTGGCTGGAGCCGAGGACGCTGCTCATCGGCCTCGTCGTGCTCGTCTCGGCGTTCACCGAGGGCACCGCCAACGACTGGATCGCGATCGCGCTGCGCGACGGCTACCGGCTGCCGGCCTGGGCGGGCGTGCTCGGGTTCGCCACCTTCCTCGGCGCCATGACCCTGGGCCGCATGCTCGGCACCCGGATGCTCGACCGCCACGGGCGGGTGCCGGTGCTGTACGCCACCTTCGGCATGGCTGTCGCGGGCTCGCTGCTGGTCGTCTTCGGCGGTCCGCTGCTCGCCTACGTCGGCACCATGCTGTGGGGGGTGGGCGCCTCGCTCGGCTTCCCCGTCGGCATGTCGGCCGCCTCCGACGACCCCGCCCGCGCGGCGGCGCGCCTCAGCGTGGTGGCCACCATCGGCTACCTCGCCTTCCTCGCCGGGCCGCCGCTGGTAGGCTACCTCGGCAACCAGGTGGGGGTGCTCCGAGCCCTGCTGGCGGTGGGGGCCCTGCTGGTCCCTGCCCTGCTGGCCGTGCCCGCCACGCGCGAGCGGCGGTAGCCCCGTGGGCCGCGGCGACGGCTCCTCGGTAGCCTTCGCCCCATGACGGTCACCTTCGGCGAGCTCGCGTACGACGTGGCCGGCCCGGGAACCGGCGACGGGCTGCCGATCCTCGACGACCGGGGCCAGGCCCGGGCCACGGCCGACGAGCTGGCGCGGCTCGGCGGCGGGGCCGTGCCGCGGCGGGGCACGGTGCTGCCGTACGACGCGCAGCGCAGCTACGACGGGGTCGCCCGGCCCACCACGCTGCGGACGGCGGTCGTCGCCGACGGCCGCGCCCGCGCCACGTTCCTGCTCGACCTGGGCGGTCGGCTGTGGTCGCTGGTCGTCGACGGTCGCGAGGTGCTGCACCAGCCGACACCGCTGCAGGTGGGCAACCTCGCCCTGCGCAACGCGTGGTTCGCCGGCGGCACCGAGTGGAACCTCGGCTTCACCGGCCACTGGCCGCTCACCTGCGCCCCGGTGCACGCCGGCGTCGTCGGCACGCCCCACGGGCAGGTGCTACGGCTGTGGGAGTACGAGCGGATGCTCGGCCTCGTGTGGCGCATCGACGCCCTCGTACGCGACGGCACCCTGTACGTGCACCCGGTGCTCGCCAACCCCCACGACCACGACGTGGCGGTGTACTGGTGGTCGAACTCGGCGGTGCCGCTGCACGACGGCTCCCGCGTACTCGTCGCGGCCGCCGACGCCTGGCACTACGACGACACCCGCACCCTCAGCCTGGTAGCCGTGCCGGGGGAGCCCGACCAGACGTACCCGGGGCGGGTGCCGGGCGCGGCCGACCACTTCTTCCGGGTCGCGGCGGCGGACCGGCACCGGCCGTGGATCTGCGCGGTCGACGAAGCGGGGGAGGGGTTCGGCCAGGCATCCTCGGCCCGGCTCATGGGCCGCAAGCTCTTCCGCTGGGGCACGAGCCGCGGCGGGCGCCGCTGGCAGGAGTGGCTGGCGCCGGCCGGCGGGCCCGGCTACCTCGAGGTGCAGGCCGGCCTCGCGGCCACCCAGCTGGAGCACCTGCCGCTGCCGGCAAGGGAGCGCTGGGAGTGGACCGAGGCGTACGGACGCGTCGCCGTCGCCGGCGCGCACGGCCCGTGGGACGCCGCCGTCGACGCCGGGCGCGACGCGATCGACGCCATGGCCCCTCACCTCGCCGACACCGACGCCCTCCTGGCCGCACACCGCGACGCCCCGGTCGACGTCCGGGCACAGGCCGGGCGGTGGGGCGCCCTCGAGGTGGTCGCCGGCCACCTGCCAGCCGAGGCGGCGACCCCCTTCGGCGAGCCGGGCCCCGAGCAGCAGCCGTGGCTCGCCCTCGTCCGTGACGGGCGCCTGCCCTTAGGCGACCCGCCGGCACCCGTGACCGGACCAGCGTGGCGGCGGCGGCTCGCGACTGCCGAG
>JBHAES010000274.1:0-10379 GCA_041855725.1 Actinomycetota bacterium | reverse complement strand
GGGGCATCGCCTCGGGCAAGACCGCCGTCGCCGAGCGGCTGCGGGCCCTCGGGGCGTACGTGCTCGACGCCGACGTGCTGGCCCGCGAGGTCGTCGCCCCGGGCACCGCGGGGCTGGCCCGCGTGGTCGAGCGGTTCGGCCCGGCCGTCCTGCGACCCGACGGGTCCCTCGACCGGGCTCGGCTGGGAGGGCTGGTGTTCGCCGACCCTGCCGCCCGTCGTGACCTGGAAGCCGTCGTCCACCCGGCCGTACGGGCCCGGGCCGCCGAGCTCGAGGCGGCCGCACCGCCCGGATCGGTGGTGGTGCACGTGATCCCGCTGCTGGTCGAGACGGGGCAGGAGCACGACTTCGACGTCGTGGTGGTCGTCGACGTGCCCGAGGCGCTCCAGCGGGTGCGGCTGCGGGCCCGAGACGGGCTGGACGACGCCGCCGTCACCGCGCGGCTCCGGGCGCAGGCGTCGCGGGCCGAGCGGCTCGCCGCCGCCGACGAGGTGCTCACCAACACGGGGAGCCTGGCCGACCTGCACCGCCAGGTCGACGCGCTGTGGGCCCGCCTCCGATGGCGCTCACCGGGCCCGGACCGACGCAGCGCGGACGGGTCGGGGGCGGGCCTCCGGGCCTGATACGGCCCTGGATCGCCGGTAGCGGGCCCGGGCGCGCTAGCAGCACCCAGGGTCATCCAACGATCAACCATCCCTGAGGATTCGCTCAGAAGTCGCAGTGGCGCGATGGCACCTGGATCGGTCACAGTAGTGCCGCTGGGCAGCCGCCCAGCGCCTTCCCTCCGACGGAGAGGTTTCCAGTGGAGTGCCCGCGCTGCCAGGCCGGACTTCCGGAGGTCGCACACTTCTGCCACCGCTGTGGCCAGGACCAGCGATCGTCCGACACCGGTCGCAAGACGTCTTTCGCTCTCAAGCCTGACGAGCCGGTCGCCTCGTTCGCGCTGATCTCATCGATCATGCCGCGCGGCGCCGCCACTCAGCCGCAGACCTACCGGTTGGCCCTCGAGATCGCCCTCGCCCTCGTGGCGGTCACCGCGGTGCTCGGCGCCGTGCCCGTGGCCGTCGCCCTCGCCGCGTTCGCGGTGCCGGTGGTCTACGTCGTCTACCTCTACGACGTGAACCTGTGGGAGGACGAGCCGGTGGTCGTCACCGGCGCCGCGTTCCTGCTCACGTTCGTGCTCGGCGGCGTGTGGACCGTCGCCTGGCTGCAGCTGCGGCCCACCGCGTTCCTCGTGGACGGTGGTCTCGCCGACCGGGCCCCGTCCGGCCCGACGCTGCTGGGGGTGCTCGTCACCTGCCTGCTGGCGCCGCTGGTCGGTGAGGCGATCCGGCAGCTCGGCCCGCTGTTCCTGGCGAGCCGCGCGAAGTTCGACGACCTCATGGACGGCCTGACCTTCGGGGTGATCTCGGGCGTCGCCTACGCAACCGTCGAGACCCTGGTCAAGCACTGGCCGCTCGTCACCGGCGGCATGGGGTCGTCGGCCGACGCCGGCACGATGCTGTCGCTGCTGGTGCTCGAGGGCTTCGTGAAGCCGCTCGTGCTCGGCACGGCCACGGGCATCGCCTGCGCCGAGTTCTCCGGCCTGGGCGAGGGCTACGACGGGTTCACCCCCCGCTACCTCAAGGGCCTCGCCCTGGCGGCGGGGGCCTCGGTGCTCTACTACAGCGGTACCTACCTGCTCGGCTTCGTCGGCGAGCCCACCCTCGGACTGGTGCTGGGCATCGCCTGGGGGCTGGCGATCCTCGCCGTGCTCGTCATCCGGGTACGGACGGTGCTCCACACGGGCCTGCTGGAGGCGGCGCTCGAGAGCCAGGCCCGTTCGGCGGGTGTCGGCCCCGAGGGCACGCTCCGGTTCTGCCCCCGCTGCGAGATGCCTCTCATGCCCCAGGCCGGCTTCTGCACCGCGTGCGGCACCTCCGTGCGCGTGGGCGGGCACCAGCCGAAGGTCCTGGTCGCAGCAGCAGCGCCGGCGGCCACGGCCCCGGCACCCGTCGCCTCCGCGGAGCCGGCCACGCCGGCTGCCGAGGCCAGCCCCGACGACGGGCACCCGGGCGAGACGCCCCCGGGTGCCACGCCCGCGGCGGCCCCAGCCGAGGCGGTCGCCGAGGCGCCCGCAGCCGACGAGACCGACGGAGGAGCCAAGTGAGCCAGCACAGCGGGTGGGGCGGCCAGCCCCAGGACGGTTTCGGTCCCCAGGGCCAGCCCTACGGCCAGCCCGGTTACCAGCAGGCCGGCTACGCCCAGCAGCAGGCCGGCTACGCCCAGCAGCCCTACGGGCAGGCCCCCTCGGCCCAGCCCGGTCCGTCCCAGCCGGGGCCGCAGGCCTACGGCTACGGCCAGCCGCAGCCCGGCTACGGACAGGTGCCCTACGGCACCGCGGGCTACGGCCAGGGGTACCCCCCGGGCGGCCCGCAGGGTCCGGGCGGCTACGGCACCGGGCAGCCGAAGGCCGGTTCGTCGACGAAGATCATCGGCATCGTCGTCGGGGCGCTGCTGGTGGTCGCCCTCGTGGCCGGCGGGATCGGCCTGGTCGCCAACCGCGGCGGCGGTCAGACCGTCGGGCTCCCGACCCCGACGCCGCCCACGGTCGTCGACCCGACCCCGGCCCCCCAGCCGCCGACGCCCACCCCGGGCACCCGGACCCCGACGGCCGCCCCGCCCACGACGACCCAGCCGGCCCCCCAGGGCGCCATCGACCTGGGTCACGGGCTCTGGGTGGTGCCGGCGAGCGGCTGGACGGTGTCGAAGCAGGAGTCCGGCGCCGTGACCCTCACCAAGGGTAGGGAGGCGATGATCCTCATCGAGGTCGGCAAGGTCTCCGCCGACACCACCGGCACCCAGGCCGTGGACGCCTACCTGGGCGGGGTGGGCAAGGGGCTCACCAACGTGAAGCGGTCCCAGATCAAGGAGCTCGAGGTCCACCCCTCGGTGTCCGTCGCTCGCGGGGTGCTGGTCGGCACCTCCAGCACGGCCAACGGCTCGATGGAGCTGGGTTTCGTCACGACCGCGTCGGTGCGCACCTCGGACGGGGTCACCGTGGTGGCCACGCTCGCCTGGCCCATGTCGAGCGACGTGTCCAGCTACGAGGGCGCCTACGGTGAGATGCTGGGCTCGGTCGTGAAGAGCCAGGTGGGCTGAGCCGGTCCGGGCCCGAGGGGCGGGGGTTCCCCCGCCCCTCGGCTGGCGACGGGCACGCAGTGTCGGTCCGGCCGCGTACGCTGCCAGGCATGCGTCCGATCGAGTCCGTCACCCGTCGCGTCGCCCCGTTCCGGGTCCACGCCGACTTCGAGCCCGCCGGTGACCAGCCGGCGGCCATCGATGAGCTGCAGCGCCGCATCGAGGCGGGCGAGAACGACGTCGTGCTGCTGGGCGCCACCGGCACGGGCAAGACGGCCACCGTGGCCTGGCTGGCCGAGCGGCTCCAGCGGCCCATGCTGGTGATGCAGCCCAACAAGACCCTGGCCGCCCAGTTCGCCCACGAGCTGCGCCAGTTCTTCCCCGACAACGCCGTCGAGTACTTCGTCTCCTACTACGACTACTACCAGCCTGAGGCGTACGTGCCGCAGACCGACACCTACATCGAGAAGGACTCGTCGCTCAACGAAGAGGTCGAGCGGCTGCGCCACAAGGCCACCTACTCGCTGCTCACCCGGCGTGACGTCATCGTGGTCGCCACCGTGTCGGCCATCTACGGGCTCGGCACCCCCGAGGAGTACGTCGACCGGGCGATCCGCCTGCACGTGGGCATCGAGCACGGGCGCGACCAGCTGATGCGGCAGCTGGTCGACATCCAGTACGTCCGCAACGACGTCGCCGGCACGCGCGGCACCTTCCGGGTGCGGGGCGACACGGTCGAGGTCTTCCCGATGTACGAGGAGCTGGCGTGGCGGGTGGAGTTCTTCGGCGACGAGGTCGAGGCGCTGTCGACCCTGCACCCGCTCACCGGTGAGGTGGTCACCCACGACAAGGAGATGTTCATCTTCCCGGCCACGCACTACACGGCGGGGGCGCAGCGCATGGAGCGGGCCATCGCCACGATCGAGGCCGAGCTCGAGACGCGGCTGGCCGAGCTCGAGGCCGACCAGAAGCTGCTCGAGGCGCAGCGGCTGCGCATGCGCACCGGCTACGACATCGAGATGATGCGTCAGATCGGCAGCTGCTCGGGCATCGAGAACTACTCCCGCCACATCGACGGCCGCGCGGCCGGCAGCCCGCCCAACTGCCTGCTCGACTACTTCCCCGGCGACTTCCTGCTGGTCGTCGACGAGTCCCACGTCACCGTGCCGCAGATCGGTGGCATGTACGAGGGCGACATGTCGCGCAAGCGCACGCTCGTCGAGCACGGCTTCCGGCTGCCGAGCGCGATGGACAACCGGCCGCTGCGGTGGGAGGAGTTCGTCGAGCGCATCGGGCAGACGGTCTACCTGTCGGCCACCCCGGGGCCCTACGAGCTGGCACGGTCCGACGGCTACGTCGAGCAGCTGATCCGCCCCACCGGGCTCGTCGACCCCCAGATCGTGCTCAAGCCCACCAAGGGCCAGATCGACGACCTGATGGGCGAGATCCGAGCTCGTACCGAGCGCGACGAGCGGGTGCTGGTGACCACCCTCACCAAGAAGATGGCCGAGGACCTCACCGACTACCTGCTCGGCAACGGGGTGCGCACCCGCTACCTGCACTCCGAGGTCGACACGCTGCGACGGGTCGAGCTGCTGCGCGAGCTGCGGCTGGGGGAGTACGACGTGCTCGTGGGCATCAACCTGCTGCGCGAGGGGCTCGACCTGCCCGAGGTGTCGCTGGTCGCGATCCTCGACGCCGACAAGGAGGGGTTCCTGCGCAGCGAGCGCAGCCTCATCCAGACCATCGGCCGCGCCGCCCGCAACGTGGCCGGCGAGGTGCACATGTACGCCGACAAGGTGACGCCGTCGATGCAGCTGGCCATCGACGAGACCAACCGCCGCCGCGCCAAGCAGGTCGCCTACAACCTGGAGCACGGCATCGACCCCACGCCGCTGCGCAAGCGCATCGCCGACCTGACCGACATGCTGCAGCGCGAGGACGCCGACACCGCCGCCCTGCTCGAGGGCAAGGGCGCCGGCAAGGGCAGGGGCAAGGGCCGGGTGGCGGTGGCGGAACGGTCGCGCCCCACCGCCGACCTGCCCGCCGCCGAGCTCGCCGACCTCGTCACCGAGCTCACCGAGCAGATGCACGCCGCCGCCCGCGAGCTGCAGTTCGAGGTGGCGGCGAGGCTGCGCGACGAGGTGTCGGAGCTCAAGCGCGAGCTGCGCCAGATGATCGAAGCCACGCGGTGAGGCGGCCCGATGGCGCTCGAGGCACTAGACTCCCTGCTCGGGAGGGTCCACCCACCTCCGAGGCGTGGCGTCGACATGTGACCGGTGGCCCGACGGGCGACTCGGTGACCGGTGCCCTTCAGCGCTGGCCCGCTCGACCCCGCGAAAGGTGATCCATGCACGTCACACCCCTGGTCTGGGGCATCACCCTGGTGATCCTCTTGACGGTGCTGGCCGTCGACGTCCTCATCATCGGGCGACGGCCCCACGAGCCGTCGACCCGCGAGAGCGCGACCGCCATCGGCCTGTTCGTCACGGGGGCGATCCTGTTCGGTGCCGGGGTGTGGATCGTCTCGGGCCCTCGCTACGGCGGCGAGTTCCTGGCCGGGTGGCTGACCGAGTACTCCCTGTCGGTCGACAACCTCTTCATCTTCCTCATCATCATGGAGAAGCTGAGGGTGCCCCGCCACCTGCAGCAGTTCGCCCTGATGGTGGGCATCATCCTGGCCCTGCTGCTGCGCGGCGTCTTCATCGCGCTGGGCGCCGCGCTCATCTCGCAGTTCGCGTGGGTGTTCTTCGCCTTCGGCCTCTTCCTGCTCTGGACCGCGTACGGGCTGGTGAAGGACTACCTGAAGGGTGACCACGAGGGGGAGGCCACCGAGAACTTCGCGATCCGTCTGGTGCGGCGCCGGTTCCGCTTCACCGACGACTACCACGGCACCAGCCTGCGGGTCCGCCTCGCCGACGGGTGGGCGATGACCCCCATGTTCCTGGTGATCGTGGCGCTGGGCAGCACCGACCTGCTGTTCGCCCTCGACTCGATCCCGGCGATCTACGGCCTCACCCAGGAGCCCTACCTGGTGTTCGCCGCCAACGTGTTCGCCCTCATGGGGCTGCGACAGCTCTACTTCCTGCTCGGCACGATGCTGCGACGGCTCGTGTACCTCTCGCTGGGCCTGTCGTTCATCCTGGCCTTCATCGGCGTGAAGCTGTTCCTGCACGCCATGCACCACTACGGCCTCGACAAGCAGCTCGGCTTCGACGGCGAGGTGCCGATCTGGCTGTCGCTCACCATCATCGTGGGCACCCTCGTGGTGACCACCGTGGCCAGCCTCATCAAGTCCAGCCGTACGCCGGCGGAGCCGGCCCCGGCCGCCGACGACGACCTACGCTGACGGCGCCGCGACGGTCCCCGGTGGTGCTGCCGCCCGTACCGGGGCGCCCGGCGGGCGGGCTCAGCCGGGGGGTCCGAGGGAGATGCCGTCGGCCCCCTCCACCGCCTGCGGGCCGAGCCGGCCCGTGAGCCACCCCAGCAGGCCCGGCTCGCTGCCGTGCACCCGGACGGGGTCGCGGCCGGGCGGCCCGACGCGCAGGGTGCGACCGGTGTCGGTCACCAGCTCGAGGGCCAGGTCGAGCCGGCGCCCGGCGCGCCGCGCGTTCCAGTCCAGCAGCCACCGGGTGGTGGCGTCGTCGAGGTCGCCGAAGCCGAACCCGCAGTCGAGGTCGACGTGGTGGATCACGACCTCGTTGAGGCGTGCCATCGGCAGGTCGGCCACGACGATGTCGTCGCCGGGCACGGCGCGCCGCCACGCCCGGTCGTCGAGCCCGTCGAAGGCCATCGCCAGCCGCCCGGCCGACGTGTCGAGGTCGATCTGCAGGTCGAGCGCGGAGCGCCGCGACCCGGCCTCGAGCGCCCGCCGCTGCTCCAGGGGCGGCTCCGACGCCGCGGGGCCCGCCGAGCCGGTGACGTGCTCGACCACGCGGCGTACGGCGTCGGCGTTGCGGGCGACGTGGGTGGCGACGTGGGCGCGGGTCCAGCCGGCGAGCGCGACGGGCTCGCGCCAGTCGGACTCGGCGATGGCGATCGTGTCGCCGAGCAGCCGCTGGGTGGCAGCGCGCTTGCGGCGTCGCACCGTGGCGACGTCGGGCTCGACGGACAGGCTGGCCTCGTCCGACACGTCCCTCACGTCCATGGCACCAACCTATTGGCCGTGACCCGCCGATGCGACCCCCAGGATGCTGCAGGCCCCCTGGTCGGGGTGTCGCCACGCAGGTCAAAGGGACGGGTGTACGGTTGACGTGGTCGAGCAGAGGGAGGAGCCGCCGTACGATGGCACGCGTGAAGGACCGGTTGATCGTGCGCGGCGCCCGCGAGCACAACCTCCGCAACGTCTCGCTCGACCTGCCGCGCGAGGCGATGATCGTGTTCACGGGCCTGTCGGGGTCGGGCAAGTCGTCGCTCGCGTTCGACACCATCTTCGCCGAGGGGCAGCGCCGCTACGTCGAGTCGCTGTCGGCGTACGCCCGACAGTTCATCGGGCAGATGGACAAGCCGGCCGTCGACTTCATCGAGGGCCTGTCGCCGGCGGTCTCGATCGACCAGAAGTCCACGTCGCGCAACCCCCGCTCCACCGTCGGCACCATCACCGAGGTCTACGACTACCTGCGGCTGCTCTACGCCAGGATCGGGCGCCCGCACTGCCCGCAGTGCGGCGAACCGGTGTCGCGGCAGACGCCGCAGCAGATCGTCGACCGGCTGCTGGGGCTGCCAGAGGGCACCCGGTTCCAGGTGCTGGCACCCGTGGTGCGGGGGCGCAAGGGCGAGTACGTGGAGCTGTTCGCCGAGCTGGCGGCCGAGGGCTACGCGCGGGTCCGGGTGGACGGCGCGCTGCACCAGCTCACCGCGGTGCCCACGCTCGACAAGCAGAAGAAGCACTCGATCGACGTGGTGATCGACCGGCTCGCGGTGAAGCCGAGCGTGAAGCAGCGCCTCACCGACTCGGTCGAGACGGCGCTCAGGCTGGCCAACGGGGTGGTCGGCGTCGAGCTGGTCGACCAGCCCGTCGGCTCCCGCGAGCGCGAGCGGCGCTACTCCGAGCGGCTGGGCTGCCCCAACGAGCACGACCTCGAGCTCGAGGAGCTCGAGCCGCGCCAGTTCTCGTTCAACGCGCCGTGGGGCGCCTGCCCCTCCTGCTCGGGGCTCGGCACGACCATGGAGGTCGACCCCGACCTGATCGTGCCCGACGACTCGCTGTCGCTGGCCGAGAACGCCGTCTCGCTGTGGTCGTCGCCCACCGTGGCCGGCTACTTCGCCAACCTGCTCCAGGGGCTGGCCGACAGCGAGGGGTTCTCGCTCGACACCCCGTGGCGCGACCTGCCGCCGCACGTCCGCGAGCTGGTGCTGCTCGGCCGGGGTGACGCGGTGGTGGTGCGCCACCGCAACCGGTTCGGCCGGGTGCGCACCTACAGCGCCACCTACGAGGGCGCGATCCCGTACGTGAAGCGCCGCCACGCCGAGGCCGACACCGACACCGCACGGGAGCGCTACGCCGCCTACATGCGCGAGATCCCGTGCTCGGCGTGCCAGGGAGCCCGGCTCAAGCCGACGACCCTCGCGGTCACCGTGGGCGGCCTCAACATCGCGCAGGTAGCCGACCTGTCGATCGACCGGGCGGCGGCGTTCCTGCTGGGGCTCGAGCTGACCGACCGCGAGCGGCAGATCGCCGAGCGGGTGGTGAAGGAGATCAACGAGCGGCTGCGGTTCCTGCTCGACGTGGGGCTCGACTACCTCACCCTGTCGCGCCCCGCCGGCACCCTGTCGGGCGGCGAGGCGCAGCGGATCCGGCTCGCCACCCAGATCGGCTCGGGTCTGGTGGGGGTGCTCTACGTGCTCGACGAGCCGAGCATCGGGCTGCACCAGCGCGACAACCGCCGCCTCATCGACACGCTCGTGCGGCTGCGCGACATGGGCAACACGCTCATCGTGGTGGAGCACGACGAGGACACGATCCGCACGGCCGACTGGGTCGTCGACATCGGCCCGGGCGCGGGGGAGCACGGCGGCGAGATCGTGGTCAGCGGCCCGGTCGACGAGCTGCTCACCTCGAGCGAGTCGGTCACCGGCGCCTACCTGTCGGGGCGCCGCAGCATCCCGCTGCCCTCGCACCGCCGGCCCGTCACCGACCGCAAGGTCACCGTGGTCGGCGCCACCGAGCACAACCTGCGCGACATCACCGTCGAGTTCCCGCTGGGCTGCATGGTGGCGGTCACGGGCGTGTCGGGCTCGGGCAAGTCCACGCTGGTGAACTCGATCCTCTACGCGGCGCTGGCCAAGCGGCTCTACCACGCCCGCGACCTGCCCGGCCGGCACCGGCGCATCGAGGGGGCCGACGAGATCGACAAGATCATCCACGTCGACCAGTCGCCCATCGGCCGTACGCCGCGGTCGAACCCCGCCACCTACACCGGCGTGTTCGACCGCATCCGCACCCTGTTCGCCGAGACGCCCGAGGCGAAGGTGCGCGGCTACCAGCAGGGCCGGTTCTCGTTCAACGTCAAGGGCGGGCGCTGCGAGAACTGCGCCGGCGACGGCACGATCCGCATCGAGATGAACTTCCTGCCCGACGTCTACGTGCCGTGCGAGGTGTGCCACGGCGCCCGCTACAACCGCGAGACGCTGGAGGTGCACTACAAGGGCAAGACCATCGCCGAGGTGCTCGACATGCCGATCGAGGAGGCCGCGGAGTTCTTCGCCGCGATCCCCGCCATCGCCCGGCACCTGCGCACCCTCGTCGAGGTCGGGCTCGGCTACGTACGGATGGGGCAGCCGGCGCCCACCCTGTCGGGGGGCGAGGCGCAGCGGGTGAAGCTGGCCGCCGAGCTGCAGAAGCGGTCCACCGGCCGCACCCTGTACGTGCTCGACGAGCCCACCACCGGCCTCCACTTCGAGGACGTGCGCAAGCTCGTCGGGGTGCTGGGCCGGCTGGTCGACCAGGGCAACACGGTGGTGGTGATCGAGCACAACCTCGACGTCATCCGCACCTCCGACTGGGTGATCGACCTCGGCCCCGAGGGCGGCTCGGGCGGCGGCCTGGTGGTGGCCGCCGGCACCCCCGAGCAGGTCGCGGCCACGCCGGGCTCGCACACCGGCCAGTTCCTGGCCGAGGCGCTCAAGGGCACCGACGTGCCGGTGGGGGAGCCGGCCCTCGTCCCGGCGGCCCGCCCCGCCGCCAGGGCCCGGGCGCGGGCCACCAAGGCGGCCGCGCGGGCCCGGCGGTCCCGGTGAGCCGGCCGGGGTCGATGGTC
>JBHAES010000273.1:0-7947 GCA_041855725.1 Actinomycetota bacterium | reverse complement strand
GCGTGCATCCCGAACGCCTGCTCGTCGTAGAGCACATGGTCGAAGCGGGCCTGCGACTCGAGGGCCTCGAACTGGCCCAGCAGGTCGTCGCTGGCGCGCTCGGCACGGTTCGCACGGTCGATGAGCGCCTCGGTCTCGGCCCACAGGTCGTCGGCCCCGCCCGACGAGCGGCGGCCGAGCACGTGGTCGCGGGTGCGCTCCAGCATCGACGCGTGGGCGAGCAGGGTCGGCACGCTCGGCAGGAAGACGGTTGCGAGCTCGCCGCGGCGCCGGGTCCGTACGAAGCGGCCCACCGCCTGGGCGAAGAACAGCGGGGTCTGGGTGGAGGTGGCGTAGACGCCGACGGCGAGCCGGGGCACGTCGACCCCCTCCGACACCATGCGTACCGCGACGAGCCACCGGTCGTCCGAGGCGGTGAACTGCTCGATGCGGCGGCTCGACGACGAGTCGTCCGAGAGCACGAGGGTCGGCCGGGTGCCAGTGATGCCCGCGAGGATCCGGGCGTAGGCACGGGCGGTCGTCTGGTTGGTGGCGATCACGAGGCCGCCCGCGTCGGGCACGTGCCGGCGCACCTCGGTGAGCCGCGTGTCGGCGGCCCGCAGCACCGACTGCACCCACTCGCCGCCCGGGTCGAGGGCGGTGCGCCACGCCTGCGCGGTGACGTCCTTGGTGAGCAGCTCGCCGAGCGAGGCCTCCAGGGTCTCGCCCGCCTTCGTACGCCACCGCATCGGGCCGCCGTACGTCATGAACACCACCGGGCGCACCACGTGGTCGCGCAGCGCGTCCGCGTACCCGTACGTGTAGTCGGCCCGCGAGACCCGGGTGCCGCCCGGACCGTCGACGTAGGTGACGAAGGGGATGGGGTGGTCGTCGGAGCGGAACGGGGTGCCGGTGAGCGCCAGCCGCCGGGTCGCCTCACCGAACGCCTGCGCCACCGCCTCGCCCCACGACAGCGAGTCGCCGGCGTGGTGCACCTCGTCGAGGATCACCAGGGTCTTCGACCCGAGCACGCGCGCCTCGTACGACCAGGGCGACGTCGCCACCCCGGCGTACGTGACGGCGACCCCGTCGAACTGCCGCGACCGGGCCCGCCGCACCTGGCCGAGGCCCGGGTCGAGCTGGATGCCGACCTTCGCGGCCGCGTCGGCCCACTGCACCTTGAGGTGCTCGGTCGGCGCGACCACGATCACCCGCTCGACGACGCGTCGGTGCAGCAGCTCGGTCGCGACCCGCAGCGCGAACGTGGTCTTGCCGGCGCCGGGGGTGGCGACGGCCAGGAAGTCGCGCGGGTCCTGGTCGAGGTAGGTCTGCAGCGCCTCGGCCTGCCACGCCCGCAGCGCCGACGACGTACCCCACGGGGCACGCTGCGGGAAGGCGGGGCTGATCCGCTCGAACGCTGAATGGCTCATGCGGTCGCAGGTGACAGGTCGAGCGGGCGCATAGGGCAAGGACCCTAGCAGCGCCGCACCCTCGACGTCGCCTCCGCGCGCGCATGTCGCCGACCGGCCGGAGCAGGGCGTACGCCGACCCACGATGCGAGACCCGTCGGCCAGGGCTCGTCGGGCGGCGGCCGACGTGGTCCGCCGGCAGCCGAGGGGTACGGCCCGCCGGGCGTCGTCACGGCGCGTTCGTCGACCTCGTCCTCACCAAGGGACGCGAGGGGAGCCGACACCGGGGTCGAGCCGTCGATGCCGAGGTGACCGTACGACCTGCCCGGCAGGGGCCGCGCGCCGTGCGGCTCCGGACGGGCGCCACCGGCCGCGGACCCCGCCTGCGCGGCCCGGCGTCGGTCGCTCGTGCCCTCGCAGTCGCCCCGGCCCGGACCGCCTGGTGCGCGTGCTGGGTGGTGGTGACGTGGCGCCGCCGGCGCCCGACCCGCCGGGTGGGTGGTGTCAGGCCGGGTTCGGGTTGGCGAACCTGCCGGTGAACGTGGCGCGCTCCAGGGTGGCGAAGTGGAGGGTGAACCGTACGACGGCGTGGGTGGCGTCGTCGCCCACCTCCAGGCGGGGCACGTTCACGGCGACGACGCTGAACTGGTAGCGGTGGGCGGGGTCGCCGGGCGGCGGGTAGCAGCCGCCCCAGCCGCGGTAGCCGTAGTCGTTCGGCCACTCGCGGGCGCCCTCGGGGACGGGGCCGCCGAGCGGGATGCTGGTGACGTCGGCGGGGATGTCGGTGACCACCCAGTGCCACCAGCCGCTGCCGGTGGGCGCGTCGGGGTCGTGGCAGAGCACGGCGTAGCTCTGGGTGCCGTCGGGTCCGGGGGTCCAGGAGAGGTCGGGGGAGACGTTGCGGCCCCCGACCCCGGGCTCCGCGTGCACGAGGTCGATCGTCGCGCCGTCGGGGATGGCGTTGCTGGCGAGCTCCATGGCGTCTCCTTCGAACGTACGGGTCCCGCCAGCCTAGTGACCCGGGCCGGCCACCGTCGCCGCCCGCGGCCCCTTTTCTTCCCGTACGAGGACCTGCGCCCGGGGCGCCCCACGCGGCTCACGTGGCGGCGCCAGAACTGTCAGAGGTGCTCGTTACCGTCGGACGCGACCGAGTCGAGCGAGGTCGAGCAAGGAGGAGAACCATGGCGGGGCGCGCGTTCGATGCCACCTCGGCGCCGTCCGGGTCGGCGGGTGCCGGGTGGCCGCCGGTCCGCGTACGGACCCACGCGTCACGGGTGCGTCCGGCGACGGCCGCGGATCGCCGGCCGAGCGACTCGTGGCCGAGGGCCGGGCGGCCGATCGGGTCTCGAACCTCACGTGAGAGTCGAGACATGCAGTTCGTCGCACGTGGCGAGCAACTTCATACTGCTCCCAGCCGTACTACCGGGGGGAGGGCGGCGGGGCCATCCGGTGCGCTCCCTCACGTACCAGGAGGTCCGCATGATCCGTAGCGCTCGCACGAGCCTGGCGACGATGGTCGTCGCCTTCAGCCTGGCCGCAGGAACCGTCACGGCCACGGCTGCCCCTGTCCCCGGCGAGCCGGCCGCCCCGGCGCAGGCGCCGGCACCCACGGCCCGTCCGGCCGTGACGCCCACCATCACCGAGGTCGAGCCGGCCGCGGGGCAGCTCCAGATGGAGTCCCGGCCGGCCGACCTGCCCGCCGGCAGGCAGGTGGTGGCCTACCTGCCGGCGCGGGACGTGGGCACCTTCCAGCTCGTGGGCGCGTCGTGGACCGGGCTGGCCGGCACCGACCCGGTGGTGCAGGCTCGCACGAAGGGCGCCGACGGCTGGTCGCCGTGGTGGGACCTCGAGCTCGCCGACGGCGCCGAGCGGCCCGTGGGCACCGACCCGGTGTACGTGGGCGCGTCGACCGGCGTCGAGATGCGCGTGCTCGGTGACGCCACCACCCGCGTGGCCGGCTTCAAGGCGGTGCTCGTGGACTCCCCGGCCACCCCCGACGACGAGCGGCAGGAGCCGCTCACCCCGGAGGCGATCGGCGTGCAGGGGGTGCCGCAGCCGTCGATCATCACCCGTGCCCAGTGGGGCGCCGACGAGTCGATGCTCGCCCTCAACGGCGCCGACTGCGTGCCGGCGAACCTCGACCAGAGCGTCCGGGCCGCCGTCGTGCACCACACCGCCGGCAGCAACTCCTACACCGCCGCCCAGTCGGCCTCGATCGTGCGCGGCATCTACAGCTACCACGTCCGCACCCTGCGCTGGTGCGACATCGGCTACAACTTCCTCGTCGACAAGTACGGCCAGCGGTTCGAGGGCCGCCACGGCGGCATGGACCTGCCGGTGCACGGCGCCCACGCCACCTTGTGGAACACCAACACCGTCGGCGTCAGCGTCATGATGAACTCGTCGAAGCAGGCTGCCAGCGACGCCGCCATGGACTCGATGGCCGCCATCATCGCCTGGAAGCTCGCCGGGAACTACCGCGACCCCAACGGCCGCGTCACCCTCGCCGGCAAGAACCTGCCCACGATCTTCGGCCACGGCGACGTGATGGCCACCGACTGCCCCGGCACCGACATCCGCAACCGCATGGGCGAGCTCCGCAGCCGCGTCACCACCAAGATGGCCGGCAAGCAGGGCGGCTCGATCCGCGCCCTGTGGAGCGCCACGGGTGGCGCCAACGGCCCGCTGGGCGAGGTGCACCGTATCGAGCGTACGCTCGGCGGCGGCCTGGTCACCCAGTTCACCAAGGGCTTCGGCTACGCCCGCCCCGACGGCCAGGCGTTCTGGCTCGGCACCACCCTCAACGCCCAGTACGCCGACCTCGGCGGCCCGACGGGGGCGTACGGCTGGCCGACGTCGTCGCAGACCACCCGCGCCGACGGGTCGCTGGCCGCCACGTTCGAGCGGGGCCGGATCCCGTTCGACCCGGCCGGGGTCAGCTTCGCCGCGGCCAGCACCTTCCGTCCCCTGGCCCCCGGCCGTGTCATCGACACCCGGACGACCCGCCAGGTGCCCGCCATGGGAGAGCTGACGGTGCCGGTCGCCGGCCGCGCCGGTGTGCCCGCGTCGGGGGCGGTCGCCGTGGTGGCCACCGTCACCGCCGTGAACGCCCGCGCCGAGGGCCACTTCCGGGTGTGGCCGTCGGGTGAGGCCCGGCCCAACGCGTCGACGCTGAACTTCCCCGCCGGCCGGATCGTCGCCAACTCGGCCACCATGCGGCTCGGCTCCGACGGCGCCATCAAGGTGCTCAACCACTCCCCGCAGCCGATCGACGTGCTCGTCGACGTGTCCGGCTACCTCACCGCCGGCGCCCCCACCAGCGGCGGCGGGTTCCGCGGCGTCGTGCCGAACCGGCTCCTCGACACCCGCAGCACCTCGATCGTCCCGGCCCTCGGGCAGGTCGACGTGACCGCTGCCGGTGTCGCCGGGGTGCCCCGCAACGCCACCGCCGTCGTGCTCAACGTGACCGTCACCGAGCCGCAGCAGGAGGGCCACCTGCGGGCGTGGGCCACCGGCGGCGCGATGCCGAACGCGTCCTACCTCAACTTCGTGCGCGGCCAGACCGTGGCCGGGCAGGTCGTCGTCCCCGTCGGGGCGGGCGGCAAGGTGACGCTCGCCAACCGCAGCACCGCCCCCGCCCACTACATCGCCGACGTGGTCGGCTACGTGACCGGGTCCGGCTCCGGCGGGTCGGTGAGCGCGGCCGCCAGCCCGGTGCGGGTCCTCGACACGCGCACCGGCAACGGCTACAGCGGCTCGATCGCCGGGCGCCAGTCCATCCGGCTCAAGGTCGCCGGCCGGGCCGGGGTGCCCGCCTCCGGCGTCAGCGCCGTGCTGGTGAACGTCACCGTCACCGAGCCGGCCGCCCCCGGCTTCATCACCGTGAGCCCGGGCGGCGAGGCGGTGCCGCTCGCGTCGAACCTCAACTTCGTACGCGGCACCACCGTCGCCAACGCCGTGCTGGCGAAGGTCGGCTCCGACGGCACGATCCTGCTCACCAACGGGTCGACCGACCGCACCCACCTCGTCGTCGACCTGACCGGCTACGTGGCCTAGCGGCCCGGCCCTCGGACGATGCGGCACGCCCGGCTCGGGCGTGCCGCATCGTCGTGGTACGAGGGACTCCCTTCGAGCCGGCCTGTCACCCTTCGAGTCGGGCCCGACTCGAGGAGTGACAGTTCGACTCCAGAAGTGGGGGGTTGCGTGCACCGGGCCGGGTGGAGGTGAGGCCAGTCAACCTCGGGGGCCGCCGAGGGCCACGAACGGGTGGTGGCCCGGGGGTCGCCGCTTCCCGCCGAGCCGTGGGCCTCGGCCCAGACCGGTCGGTGTGGTGGTCGGTGCGCGCAGCGTGGTTGAGGTGGCCGTGGCCGGTGCGCGCAGCCCGGCCAAGGTGGGCGTGCCCGATGGGTGATCACGGTGGCCGGTGGGCGGGGCGTGGCCGAGGTGGCGTACGAGACGACGTCGCAGCGGAACCAGCCGCCGGCGTACGGGCCCGCTTCCCCGGGACCGGCCGCGGGCGTGGGGCGCCCGCGGGATCGGGTACCGTCCGGGCTGGCTCGAGCACGCGGGGAAGAAGTCTGTGGACAACCCCGCTGACAGGGCGGAACCTTGCCAGGCTGGTGGCGTCGTACCCAAGGAGGTCCCGATGAGACTCGGATCGCGCGCCGCCACGGCGCTGCTCGCCCTGGCGCTGCTGCCAGCGTGCACCCCTCAGGCCACCGCCCCGTCGGATCGGCCGGTCTCGGCCGTCCCCGACGGTACGCCGACGCCGTCGCACTGGTGCACCCCGCTGCCCTCGCCGGGGGCGACCGGCGAGCCGGTGCCCTGCTCGCCGGCCCAGGCCAGCTGGAACGCCGAACGTCTCTCTGTCGAGACCGAGGCGATCGCCGTCTACGAACGCTACGACGCCGAGTTCGAGCAGGTGCTGCGAGCCGGGGGCGCCGAGGAGCTCCCGCCCGGGCTCGTCGAGACGACCCACGGCAGGTTCCAGGAGAACCTCCTCACGAGCATCCGGTCCTTCCGCCGCAACCAGGTCACCATGGTCGGTGACCCGGGCCCGCTGAAGGTGGCGGTGAACCGACGCGAGACGCAGGGCAGCGGGATCTTCCTCACCGTCTGCAACGACGACAGCAACGTCACGTACCGCTTCGCCGACGGCCGGCTGGGGCAGGGTGCCCAGATCCACGCCAAGGTCTTCCTCGACCGCGTCGACGGGAGGCTGCGGATCCACCGCTCCCAGTTCGTCGACGTCGGAACCTGCCCGCTCGGCTGACCGGCACGGCTCGTGCCGAACGATCCCAGGCGGGCCCGAGGTGCGCGGCAAGGGCCAGCGGCCCGCGGCGGCCGTGCGACCCCGTACCCGGGGTGCCTGGGCGCGGCGCCAGGTGCATCACCGCGCGGGCGGCGTGGCGCCAGCGAGGACCTCCCGCCCCCGGTGCCATCGCACCCCCGCGCCGCGAACCAGGCGCCGGCCCACACCGCAGGTGCCGGTGGAGCGGGGAGGCGGGTGGGATCATGGTCGGCGAGCCCGATCAGGCGCAGTCCCACCACCGGAGCACCCGCAGGGCAGTGAAGGTGAGCCACCTCGACGGCTCGCCCTCGGGGGCGTCGACGAGGAACCAGACCGCGCCCGGGTCGCGGCGGCCCTGGTGCCAGGTGCCGTCGGGTCCGCGCTGCGCGCGCAGCACCTCGATCGCGTCGGCGAGACGCGGGTCGCCAGGGGTGGCGTCGAGCTGGCCGACGGCCCGGAAGTGGTCGAGGGCGCGCAGCGTGGAGTAGCGCCACCGGAACGGGTACTCGAGCCGGTCGACCCAGTCGCCCACCGGCTCGCCGGTGGTGGCCCGCAGCCGCAGCCGTCGCGACAGCAGGTACTCCTCGGCCGGGCGTCGCAGCTCCCGCGTGCAGCCGCCACCCAGCTCGGTGAGCTCGCGCAGCCCGACGAGGGCGTTGAGCGTGGAGTGGTACGAGCTGACGGTGGCGCCGTCGACCCAGTCGCAGTTCCAGCCGCCATCGGCCAGCCGGTGCTCGGCGAACCAGTCGCGCAGCCCCGACACGTCGACCCCCAACCAGGCCCCGGCGGCCAGCGTGAACGCGTTGATGCACACGTCGACCTCCCCACCCCAGAACGGCAGGTCGTCGTACTCCCACCGGGCCGCCGCCAGGCGTTGCGGCGTGTCGCCCAGCACCGCCGGGTCGAGCCCCCACTCGCGTAACGCCTTCAACGACCACGACGTCGCCAGCCACGGCTGCGACTCCCGGTCGCCCCACGCCACCGGGTGGGTGACCGTGGTGGGGAAGTGGGCGCCCGCCGCCCACCTGCCGTCAGGGTCTTGCAGGGCCAGCAGCCGCGCCCCGAACCCCTCGGTCGCCACCCGCGCCCGTGTCGCCTGCCACGTGGCCTCGTCGGCGCCGACCAGGTCACGTTCCACCTGCCACCGCAGTGCAGGATCAGTATCTAGGAGCCAATCAGCAAGTTCATACGAGATCATCGATCCTCGATTCATGACTAAGGATCCTCAATGTCCTCGACCTCAGAGAGGGACAACCCGCGTGCATCGAG
>JBHAES010000272.1:0-14411 GCA_041855725.1 Actinomycetota bacterium | reverse complement strand
CTCGAAAACGCGCGAAGAGCCAACGAACAGCCCGACGGAACGCGAATCGCGCGACAGGTCGATCGGGCACGCTTCGATCATCCGGGCTCCGCTGCTACGGGCAAAATCGATGCCGCCGGCCACCAGCCGGTGGGTCAGTCCCTGACCACGAGCCTTGGTGCGGATGAAAAAACACGAGATTGCCCACACAGCTGGATCGTCCGCATCGGTTGCATCGACCGGGGCCGATCCCCTGCCCTTGTTGTTCCACTCGGGCACGTCGGCGCGCGGACCGATCTGCATCCAGCCATTCGCCACGCCATCTTCCAACACCAGCAGGCCCGGCGGCGGCCCAGCCTCGATGCGTGTCCTGATATGATCCTTGTTGCTCTGGCGACTGCCCGACCGCCGTTCCGCCGGAGGCAGCCGGAAATGCGTGCACCAACAGCCATAGCAGGCGCCCTGCTTGCCGAACAAATCTTCGAATTGCGGCCATAGATCCGGGGTCAAATGGTGGATTTCGATGCTCATGACGCGTCCCTCCAGTCGCCTTGCATGGACCGGCCGTGTAGACTACATTGACAATGTTCTCTTTATGTTCGCAGTGATGGCGGCACCTGTCAACGATCCCGAGCATGGTTTTTGTCGCGACTGCCTGACGCCACAGCGCAGCAGAGCGATGCGCTGTGAACGATGCGGCAGCCCGCGCATCGTTCGCCATGCCGAACTTTACAGCCTGCACCTTGCCCATATCGACTGCGACGCTTTCTATGCGGCGGTCGAGAAACGCGACAATCCGGCGCTGCGCGACAAGCCGGTCATTGTCGGCGGCGGCAAGCGCGGCGTGGTCTCGACCGCATGCTACATTGCCCGCATCCATGGCGTACGCTCGGCGATGCCGATGTTCAAGGCGCTCGAGGCATGCCCCGAGGCCATCGTCGTCAAACCGGACATGGAGAAGTATGTGCGGGTGGGACGCGAGGTGCGCGCCATGATGCTGGCGCTGACACCTCTGGTCGAGCCGATCTCGATCGACGAGGCGTTCCTGGACCTTGCCGGAACGGAGAAACTGCATGGCCTGCCGCCGGCGCTGGTGCTGGCGCGTTTCGCGCAAGCCGTCGAGAAAGAGATCGGCATCACTGTTTCGGCCGGGCTTTCCTACTGCAAGTTTCTGGCCAAGATCGCGTCGGACTTCCGCAAGCCGCGCGGCTACGCAGTGATCGGTGAGGAGGAAGCGGTGTCGTTCCTCGCCGAGCAGCCGGTGACGATGACGCTGTGGGGCCATCGGCTCACCCTCACCACGGCCCGGGGCGTGTTCTCCCGCGACGGGCTCGACACCGGCACGGGCGTGCTGCTGCGCACCGTGCCGCCGCCGCGGGCCGCCACCCGCCTGCTCGACCTGGGCTGCGGCATCGGCCCGCTCGCCCTCGCGCTGGCGCTGGAGTGCCCGGCGGCGCACGTGACGGCGGTCGACGTCAACGACCTCGCCGTGGCGCTCACCGCCCGCAACGCGGCCGCGGCCGGGGTGGGCGACCGCGTGACCGCGTGCCGGCCCGACGAGGTGCCCGGCGACGTACGGTTCGACGAGATCTGGTCGAACCCGCCGATCCGGGTCGGCAAGGCAGCGCTCCACGCGCTGCTGCTCACCTGGCTGCCCCGCCTCGAGCCGCACGGGGCGGCGCGGCTGGTGGTGGCCCGCAACCTCGGCGCCGACTCGCTCGCGGCCTGGCTCGGCGAGCAGGGCTTCGACGTGCGCCGCGAGGCGAGCGCCAAGGGGTTCCGGGTGCTCACCGTACGGCCCCGTACGACGTGAGCCGCCCGGGGCTCAGGCGCGGTAGGTGACCGCGTCGAGCACCTCGGGCCAGCGCCGGTCGAGCCGACGGCCGGCGACCTCGACGCCCAGCAGCAGGGCGAGGCCCGACAGCACGGCGGCCGTGGGCAGCAGGAGCGCGGCCTGGCGGGCGAAGGCGAGCACCACCACCGGCACGCACAGGGCCACGGTGGCCAGCATGGTCACGCCCGCGGTGGCGAACGAGACGAGCCCGCCGCCGGTGCCCTTGCTGAACGGGCTCTCCCCCGGCGGCGGCACGGGCACCTGCCACAGGGTGCCGACGTACGAGCCGATCCCCATGCCCCCGACGACGGCGACGAGGGTCACCGACGTGACGGTGAGCACCGCCCGCCAGCCGCTCAGCCACAGCCCGACGAGCAGCACGAGGGCGACCAGCGGCACCACCAGCGCGCCGAACGCCAGCAACCGGCCGAGCCGGTCGTGGCGGCCCCGGACGCCGGCGGAGACGTGGGTCCACAGCGACGAGCCGTCGTAGCTGATGTCGAACGCCACCGTGGGCGCGGCCATGAGGCCGAGCAGGGGCGCCACGAACGACAGCGGCAGGCCCGGCCCGGCGGGCAGCGTCCGGGTGCTCATCCAGGCGGACAGGCCGACGACCACGGGCACGACGGCCAGCGACACGACCGAGGTGAGGTGGCGCGGGTCGCGGCGCAGGTAGCGCAGCACCCGGGCGGCGACCGCGCCGGCGGGCCCGGTGCCGAACAGCCGGTCGGCGAGCGAGGTCGGCGGCACCCGGCCGCCCGAGGCGCTGGTCGCCGGCGGCGACGTGAGCGAGCGACGCAGGCTGCGCGCCCAGGCGTGCCCGAGGACCGCGAGCAGCGCCACCGACCCGGCGGCGCGGGCGACGGCGGCGCCCACGTGCCCCTCGGCGACCGCCCACGCCACCGCCCACGGCCAGCCGAGCGGCGTCCACGACAGCGCGTCGCCCAGCCGGACGAGGGCGGCCGTCACCGCGGGGGCGAGATCGGTCGTCGACCGTGGCAGGAAGACCGTGACGCCCTGCACCGCCACGCCGAGGAACATGGCGACCAGCGCCAGCACGATGGTGGCGGTGTCGCGGGACCGCCGCGACGACAGCGCCGCCGCGAACGTCGCGGTGGCGACCCGGGCCGCCAGGATCGCCGTCGCGACCCCGACCGCCGTCCCGACCGCGGCCACGAGGGTCAGGGCGGGCGTACGCGACCACGCGACGACGGTGGCCGCGGCGAGCACGAGCGACAGCAGCGGGCCGAGGCCGACGAGCCCGGCGAGGAACAGGCCGGGCATGAGCGCCCGCGCCGACACGGGCAGCAGGGCGAACCGGCTGGGGGTGAGCGTCTCGTCCATGCCGGTGACGAGAAGGGGCAGCACCAGCCAGGCGAGGGTGAGCCCCGCCCCGACCAGGGTCACGGTGGCGCCCCCGGTGGCCGGGTCGTCGAGACGGACCGACGCCACCACGAGCCCCACCAGCACGGTGACGCCGAGCGCGAGCAGCCCCAGGGCCACCATGACGGCGGCGCGCCCCTTCGACCGGCCCCAGCTGCGCGCCAGGAGCGTCAGCCTCAGACGGACGAGGAGCGCAGCCACGCGAGCCCTTCCGCCTCGGCCGGCACGTGCACCCCGACGAGATCGAGGAACCGGCGCTGGAGCGGCTCGCCGGACCGCACCTCGTCGAGGGTGCCCGCCGCCCGTACCTGGCCGCCGGAGACGACGGCGAGCCGGTCGCACAGCGACTCGACGAGCTCCATGACGTGGCTCGACAGCACGACGGTGCCGCCGGAGGCCACGAAGTCGAACAGGATCTGCCGGATGCCCTGGCCCGACACCGGGTCGACCGCCTCGAACGGCTCGTCGAGCACCAGCAGCCGCGGGGCGTGCACGAGCGCGCAGGCGAGGCCGATCTTCTTCGTCATGCCGGCCGAGTAGTCGCAGACGAGGGCGTCGCCGTCGTCGAGCAGGCCGAGCGCGTCGAGCAGCGCGTCGATGCGCGGCTCCAGCACCGCGGACGGCACCCGCCGCAGCAGCCCCGTGTAGCGCACCATCTCGCGGCCCGACAACCGGTCGAACAGCCGCATGCCGTCGGGCAGCACCCCCATGAGCGCCTTGGCGCCGACCGGGTCGGCCCACACGTCGTGGCCGAGCACCTCGACCCGGCCCGCGTCGGGGCGCAGCAGCCCCGTGGCCATCGACAACGTGGTGGTCTTGCCGGCCCCGTTCGGCCCCACGAGCCCGAACAGCGACCCCTGCGGCACCGTCAGGCACACCCCGTCGACGGCTCGCTTGCCGCCGAACGTCTTGACGAGGTCACGGATGGCGAGGGCAGGCGGCACCGCACCATTGTGGCAGCGCCGCCCGTCGTCGGCCACGGGGTCCGGCTGCCGGGCGCCGCCGGACCCCGCAGGCCGCGTGCTCAGAGGAGGCCGGCGGTCTGGGTACGGGCCCGCTGCAGGCGGGCGGCGACGTCGGCCCAGTCGACCACGTTCCACCACGCCTTCACGTAGTCGCCCTTGACGTTCTTGTACTGCAGGTAGAACGCGTGCTCCCACATGTCGAGCTGCAGCAGCGGCACCTGGCCGGCCGGCAGGTTGCCCTGCTGGTCGTAGAGCTGGTGGATGTTCATGCGCTGCCCGAGGGTGTCCCACACCAGCATCGACCAGCCGGAGCCCTGGATCGCGTTGGCGTTCTCGCTGAAGTGGCGCTGGAACGCCTCGAACCCGCCGAACGTCTCGTCGATGGCCGCCGCCAGGTCACCGGTGGGGGCGCCGCCGCCGTCGGGCGACATGTTCTTCCAGAACACCGAGTGGTTGATGTGCCCGCCGAGGTGGAACGCGAGGTCCTTCTCCAGCTTGTTGAGCGCCGCGTAGTCGCCCTTCTCGCGGGCCTCGGCCAGCTTCTCCAGCGCCGTGTTCGCACCGGCGACGTAGGCGGCGTGGTGCTTGCTGTGGTGCAGCTCCATGATCTCGGGGGCGATGTGGGGCGCCAGCGCGCCGTAGTCGTAGCCGAGGTCCGGCAGGGTGTAGACGGCCATGGGGTTCTCCTTGCTTGCCTGGGTGCCGTGGCAGGCCCGTACGGACCGACCGGTAGGGACCCAACCTAGCGGGTAGGTCCTCGCGTCACCATGCCTTCGCCCCCACGCGCCCGACCCCGGGCGGGCCCGTCCAACGGACAGGTCAGGCGCTCAGGTCCAGGTAGCGGCGCCGCAGCCGGCGCACCCGGGTGGCGAGGTGGCGCCCCGACGGCGGCTCGCCCGCCACCTCCTCGTGCACCGCCAGCATGCCGTCGACGGCCCTGGTCCACGGGTACTGCTCGGCCCGCGCCCGCGCCGCGGCACGCAGGCCGGGCCGGTCGGCGCGCAGCCGCGCGGCCAGCCGCTCGATGGCGTCGGCGATCGCCACCTCGTCGGGCGCGCCCCACTCGGCGCAGGTCGCGTCCACCAGCTCGCGGCCGCCGCCCCGGTCGGCGGTGACCACGGGGGTGCCGCTGCCCAGGGCCTCCAGCACCGCGAGCCCGAACGTCTCGGCCGGGCACACCGACAGCGAGATGTCGGAGGCGGCGTACGCGGCGCAGATCTCGCTGCGGTCGTCGACGTAGCCGGCGAACCGGACGGGGGCGTCGCCGGCGATGGCGCGCAGCTCGTGCAGGTGCGGGCCCGTGCCCACCAGGCGCAGCACCAGCGGCACCCCGCGGCGGTGCAGCTCCACGGCGGCGGCCACCGCGAGCTGGGGCGACTTCTCCCGCGACATGCGGCCCACGTACACCAGCGACAGCACGTCGTCGGGGTCGAGCCGCGGGGTGTCGAGCGGCGCGAACGCCTCGAGGTCGACCCCCAGCGGCACCTTGCGCACCTCGGCGGCCGTACGGCGCCACTCCCCCGCGGAGTAGTCGGAGGTGACGACGACCCGGTCGTAGCAGCGGCCCAGCACCCGGTTGAGGCCACGGACGGCCCCGGACACCCCGGCGCGCAGGAACAGCGAGGCCATGTCGTCGAGCCGCTCGTGGCTCAGCAGCACCGACCCGACCCCGCGATGCCGCGCCCACCGGGCGACGCTCGTGAGGGTCCACTTGTCGGACACCTCCACCGACGTGGGCCGGAACCGGTCGAGGGCGGCCAGCGCCTTGCCCGGCTGGGTGATCAGCCGGTAGCCGCCGGTGACCCGTGGCCCGCGCACCTGCACCACCACGCCGGCGTCGGTCTCGGTGACCTTGTCGCGCTCACCGGGGATGACGAGCAGCCGCTCGTGGCCGGCCGCCACGTAGCCGGCGCCGAGCTGGTCGACGGCACGGCGCATCCCGCCCGAGGTCGGGCCGATGAAGTTGGCGAGCTGGGCGATGCGCATGGTGCTCCTTCCGGCCGGTCGAGCCTACCGAGCCGACGGTCGACGTCTGCGGCGACCTGGCCCCTGGAAGCCGGACGCCCCCGGGTGGGACCCGGGGGCGTCTGACGGTGTCGTGTCACTTCGCGTCGGCGTCAGCCTCGGCGTCGTCGTCGGCCGCGGCGGCACCGGCCGCGGTGAAGCCGGCCTTCTCGGCGGCCTCGGTGCTGTCGAACCACACCTCGGCGACGGTGCTCTCGTACCACGGCGACGTGGGCGTGTGGTACTTCATCGAGTCGGCGTTGCCCTTGATGTCGAAGCCGGCGGGCGGCTCGGTGCCGACGTAGGCGTCGGGCCCGAAGCGCTCGGCGTCGGCGGTCGTCGCCTCGGCCTTCGCCGGCTCGGCGTCGCTCGCCTCGGCCTTGGCCGCCTTGCCCTTCGCCGGGGCCTTGGCGGCCGGCTTGGCCTTCGCCGCGGCCGCAGCGGGCTTCGCCTTGGCCTTGCGCGAGTCGGCGACCGACTCGGTCACGATCTCGATGACCGCCATGGGGGCGTTGTCGCCCTTGCGGTTGCCGACCTTGGTGATGCGGGTGTAGCCGCCCTCACGCTCGGCGACCTGCGGGGCGATCTCGGCGAAGAGGATGTGCACCACGTCGCGGTTGCCGATGGTGGCCAGCACGAGCCGCCGCGCGTGCAGGTCGCCGCGCTTGGCCTTCGTGATGAGCTTCTCGGCGAACGGGCGCAGCCGCTTGGCCTTCGTCTCGGTCGTGGTGATGCGGCCGTGCTCGAACAGCTGGCTGGCCAGGTTGGCCAGGATGATCCGCTCGTGAGCGGGGCTGCCCCCCAGGCGGGGACCCTTCGCGGGCTTCGGCATGTCGGTAACTCCTGTGTTCTACGGAAGGGTTCTGAAGGGTCAGTACTGCTCGGTCTCGGTGTAGTCGGCCTCGTCGTCCTCGATGCCGGGGAACCGGTCGAGCGCCGAGAGCGGGTCGAAGCCCGGGCTGGAGTCCTTGAGGGCCAGCCCCATCTCCTGCAGCTTCTGCTTGACCTCGTCGATCGACTTGGAGCCGAAGTTGCGGATGTCGAGCAGGTCCTGCTCGCTGCGCGACACCAGCTCGGACACCGTGTGGATGCCCTCGCGCTTGAGGCAGTTGTAGGACCGCACCGTCAGGTTGAGGTCCTCGACCGGCAGGGCCAGGTCGGCGGCGAGCTGCTCGTCGACCGGCGACGGGCCGATCTCGATGCCCTCGGCCTCGTAGTTGAGCTCGCGGGCCAGCCCGAACAGCTCGACGAGGGTGCGGCCGGCCGACGCGACGGCGTCGCGGGGCGCGATCGCGGGCTTGGTCTCGACGTCGACGATGAGCCGGTCGAAGTCCGTACGCTGCTCGACGCGGGTCGCCTCGACCTTGTAGGTCACCTTCAGCACGGGGCTGTAGATGGAGTCGACCGGGATGCGGCCGATCTCGGCGTCGAAGTTCTTGTTCTGGGCCGCCGAGACGTAGCCGCGGCCCCGCTCCACGACGAGCTCCATCTCGAGCTTGCCGCGGTCGTTGAGCGTGGCGATGTGCAGGTCGGGGTTGTGGATCTCGACCCCGGCCGGCGGCGCGATGTCGGCGGCCGTGACGGCGCCCGCACCGGCCTTGCGCAGGTACATGGTGACCGGCTCGTCCTCCTCGCTGCTGAGCACGAGGCTCTTCAGGTTGAGGATGATCTCGGTCACGTCCTCGACGACGCCCTCGATGGTCGAGAACTCGTGCGAGGTGCCCTCGATCTTGATCGAGGTGACCGCCGCGCCGGGGATCGACGACAGCAGCGTACGGCGCAGCGAGTTGCCCAGGGTGTAGCCGAAGCCCGGCTCCAGGGGCTCGATGACGAACCGCGAGCGGTAGTCGCCCACGACCTCCTCGGAGAGGGTCGGACGCTGTGCGATGAGCATGGTTTCCTTTCCGCCGCCCGCCATATGACGGCGAATGTTCCAGGTGAGGCGTGACGGCCCCCACCGGTACGCGGCGGGGGCCGACGAGGGTTACTTCGAGTAGAGCTCGACGATCAGCTGCTCCTGCACGTCGACCGTGATCTGCTCCCGGGTCGGCAGCTGGTGGATGATGATGCGCATCGAGTTGGGACGGGCGTCCATCCAGGCCGGCACGGACCGCTCGTGGTGGGTCTCGCGGGCGACCACCAGCGGGTGCAGGTTGATCGACTTCGGGGCCACGTCGATGATGTCGTGGGCCGACACGCGGTAGCTCGGCACGTTGACGCGCTGGCCGTTCACGAGGAAGTGGCCGTGCACGACGAGCTGGCGGGCCTGGCGCCGGGTCGCGGCGAAGCCGGCCCGGTAGACCACGTTGTCGAGGCGCGACTCGAGGATCTGCAGCAGCATGTCGCCGGTCTTGCCGGTCGACCGCGTGGCCTCCTCGTAGTAGCGGCGGAACTGCTTCTCGAGCACGCCGTAGGCGAAGCGCGCCTTCTGCTTCTCGCGCAGCTGCTGGGAGTACTCGGAGTCCTTGGTGCGGCCGCGCCCGTGCATGCCGGGCGGGTAGGGGCGACGCTCGAACGACTTGTCGTTGCCGACCAGGTCGGTCCCGAGACGGCGGGACTTCCGGGTCATGGGGCCGGTGTAGCGGGCCATGTGGTGTGGTGTCCTTTGCTCTCAGTCGGGATCGGGGTCAGACGCGGCGGCGCTTCGGCGGGCGGCAGCCGTTGTGGGGCACGGGCGTGACGTCGGAGATCGTGCCGACCTCGAGCCCGATGGCGCCCAGCGAGCGGATCGCCGTCTCACGGCCCGACCCCGGGCCCTTCACGAACACGTCGACCCGCTTGAGGCCGTGCTCCATCGCCCGGCGCCCGGCGGCCTCGGCGGCCATCTGGGCGGCGTACGGGGTGGACTTGCGCGAACCCTTGAACCCGACGGTGCCGGCGGAGGCCCACGAGATCACCGCGCCGGTGGGGTCGGTGATCGAGATGATCGTGTTGTTGAACGTGCTCTTGATGTGCGCCTGCCCGGCGACGATGTTCTTCTTCTCCTTGCGGCGGACCTTCGCCTTGGCGGCGGTCTGCTTGCGGCCAGCGGTAGCCATGTTTACCTATCCCTTCCCCTGGCCTCAGCGGGCCTTCTTCTTGCCGGCGACGGCCTTCTTGCGGCCCTTGCGGGTGCGCGCGTTGGTGCGCGTACGCTGCCCGCGGACCGGCAGGCCGGAACGGTGCCGACGGCCCTGGTAGTTGCCGATCTCGACCTTGCGGCGGATGTCGGCGGCGACCTCGCGGCGCAGGTCGCCCTCGGTCTCGTAGCTGGCCTCGATGTGGTCGCGCAGCGCGACGAGCTGCTCGTCGGTGAGCTGGTGCACCCGGATGTCACCGGAGATGCCGGTGGCCTCGAGGGTCTGCTTCGCGCGGGTGCGACCGATGCCGTAGATGTAGGTGAGTGCGACCTCGAGGCGCTTGTCGCGCGGGAGGTCGACACCGATGAGACGTGCCATGTGGCGGTGTGCCTTTCCTGTGTTGTCGGCCCCTGGCGCCAGGCGTCCGGTCGTGGGCCGCGAAGGTTCGGTCATGACGCGTTCCCCTGGGATCGCTCCCTTGTGGTGGGGCCTCGGCCTTCGCCCGAGGGTGCACCGGTCGCTGCCGGTGTGCGCCACGTTGTGTTGTCCGTACCCCCTCTCGGGGGCTGCCGGGTCACGCGATCCGACGTGCCCGGCGGCGTACGACCTGCCCGTGGGCGGGGCCGCACGCCGGTGCGATCAGCCCTGACGCTGCTTGTGGCGCGGGTTCTCGCAGATCACCATCACGCGACCGTGCCGGCGGATCACCTTGCACTTGTCGCAGATCTTCTTCACGCTCGGCTGCACCTTCATGCGAGCATCTTTCCTTCCAGGCGCGCCCCCCGGGTGGGGTGCGCGCGGCGCGGGCGGGTGGTCTTCGGGCGGGCTACCGGTGCCGGTAGACGATCCGTCCGCGGGTCAGGTCGTACGGTGAGAGCTCGACCACGACCCGGTCGGACGGCAGGATGCGGATGTAGTGCTGCCGCATCTTGCCGCTGATGGTGGCCAGGACGCGGTGCCCGTTGCTCAGCTCCACCCGGAACATCGCGTTCGGCAACGCCTCGACCACCGTCCCCTCAAGCTCGAGGGCGTCCTTCTTCGGCATGTGCTCTCATTCGTCGATCGATCGGTAGCGGGCCCGAACGGGCACGCAGCCGCCTGACCCAGGCGGCCAAGGAGTCATGCTACGCCCCGCGGGCGCGTACGCCCAAATCAGCGCCGGGCCCGCAGGTCCTTGCGCAGCTCCGGCGGCAGGGCGAAGACGAGGTTCTCCTCGGTGAGGCGCTCCTCGGTGGCGGGCGGGAAGCCGTGCTGCTCCAGCCAGGCGAGCACGCCCTGCACCAGGCTGTCGGGCACCGACGCCCCGGAGGTCACCCCGACCGTGGTGACGCCGGCCAGCCAGGCCGGGTCGATCTCGTCGGCGTTGTCGACCCGGTGCGCGGCCCCGGCGCCCGACTCGAGGGCCACGTCGACGAGCCGCACGGTGTTGGACGAGTTGCGGGAGCCGACCACGATCACCAGGTCGGCGCCGGCGGCGATCTGCTTGACGGCGGCCTGCCGGTTCGAGGTGGCGTAGCAGATGTCGTCGCTGGGCGGGCTCACCAGCGACGGGAACCGCTCGCGCAGCCGGGCGACGGTCTCGTACGTCTCGTCGACCGACAGCGTGGTCTGCGACAGCCAGGCGACCTTCTCGGGGTCGGCCACCTCGACGCCGTCGACGTCGTCGGGGTGCTGCACCAGCGTGATGTGGTCGGGCGCCTCACCGGTGGTGCCCTCCACCTCCTCGTGGCCGGCGTGGCCGATCAGCAGGATCTGCATGCCGTCGCCGGCGAACCGCTTCGCCTCCTTGTGCACCTTGGTGACGAGCGGGCAGGTGGCGTCGATCGTCTTCAGGCCGCGGTCGGCGGCCTCGGTGTGCACGCTGGGCGCCACGCCGTGCGCCGAGAACACCACGGTCGCGCCGGGCGGCACCTCGTCGAGCTCCTCGACGAACACCGCGCCGCGGGACTCGAGGTCCTCCACCACGTGGCGGTTGTGCACGATCTGCTTGCGGACGTAGACCGGCGGCCCGTACGCCTCCAGCGCCTTCTCCACGGTCACCACGGCGCGGTCGACCCCCGCGCAGTAGCCTCGGGGCGCTGCGACCACGACCCGCTTCTGCTCCGTCATGCCCGGCAGTCTAGGTGGCCGGCCGAGCGCGGGTCACCCTGCGCGGCCCCGCTCACAGCCGCTCGGCGAGGGCGGCGACGGCGTGCCGGGCCGCCATCGTGTCCTGGCCCGACAGGCGGCGGAAGGCCTCGCTCACCTCCGCCTCGAGGTCCACCGAGTCGGGGTCGACGAGCCACTGGCTCTGCAGCCCGTCCCAGGTCGCCAGGAAGAGGACGCCGAAGCGCTGCGGGTCGACGTCAGGGTGGGCGATCCCGGCCGCCTGCAGCTCTCGCAGCGCCGCCGCCGACGTCTCCCGGACCATCCGCTGGTGGTCGAGCGCGAAGGCGTGGGCGGGGTGGTCGGGGTCGGCCCCCTGGGCGATCACGTGCGCGAAGAGGCGGCGGGCGTGGGGGTGGCGCAGGGCGTCGGTGGTGGCCCACCGCACCCACTCCGCCATCGGCATCCCCGGCTGCAGGGTGGCGGCCTGCCGCCGCTGCAGCTCGGTCATCGCGGCCACGAGCAGGTGGTCGCGGCTCGGGTGGTGGTAGAGCACGGCCGCCTCGCTGACCCCGGTGCGGGCCGCCACGTCACCGACCCGCAGCGCCCGGTGGCCCCGCTCGAGCACGAGGTCGGCGGCCGCCTCGGCGATCGCGGCACGCCGGGCGGCCCCCTTGGCGTACGGGCCTCGGCGCCGGGTCTCACGAGCCATGGCGGGACCGTACCGCGAAACCTGAGTCCATGCCAGTCTTCAGGCGGATCACGCGGCGATCTCGCCCCACGAACGGGCTTGCCACGCCCCTCAACCTTGAATACGCTCAGGCAGGTACCCTAAACCGGTTCGCACAACGAGGAGTGAGCCCATGGCAGAGTCGCCCGACACCCAGGCAGGGTCCCCCGAGACGACGCAGTTCCCACCCGGCACGATCGAGGAGCCGCAGGTGCCCGGCACCTCGGCGAAGCTCCACGGCGGGAAGCCCTTCTGGACCTACATCGGCTTCTACGGCCTGGGGGCCCTCGGCATCTTCGCCATCTGGGGCGGCGTCGGCGGCATCCTGCTGCCCAACCAGGTGCAGCTGATCGAGCTGCCCCACTACTTCTCCGGCGCCGACGCCGGGGTCGACCTCGCCGCCCTCAGCGACCTGAAGAACCAGGTCGACGCCGGGCAGGCCACCCCCACCGCCGAGCAGGAGCGCCTGCTCGGCCTGCTGCGGGCCTACGAGGGCGCCCGGGCCGCGGGGCTCGGTCTCATCACGGCCATCGGCGTGGCCATCACCATGTTCATCCAGCCCGTCGCCGGGGTGCTGTCGGACCGCACCCGCACGCCGTGGGGCCGCCGCGCCCCCTGGGTGCTGGGCGGCACCCTGGTGGGCGCGCTGGCGCTCATCGGCCTGCGCTACTCCAACACGATCCTGCTCATGGTGGTGTTCTGGTCGGTCGCCCAGCTCATCATCAACATGGCCCAAGGACCCCTCACCGCCACCGTCGCCGACCGGGTGCCACCCGATCGGCTCGGCACCGCCTCCGGCATCTCGGGCATGGGCCTCATGGTCGGCGCCACGCTGGGCACCGTCGTCGCCGGCATCCTCTTCGGCAGCATGGGCCTCGACGCCTACTACCCGTTCATCATCGTCCTCGCGCTCGGCGGCCTGCTGTTCGTCGCCTTCCAGCCCGACCGCTCCTCGAAGGCCCTCGAGGTCGACAGGCTCGACCTGAAGCAGTTCCTGCTGTCGTTCGTGATGCCGCTGCGCAACGCCGACTTCCGGTGGGTGTTCCTCGCCAAGCTCGTGTTCATGTTCGGCTACGCCGTCTCGACCGCGTTCAGCATCTTCATGCTGCAGGGCTACATCCAGCCCGCGCTCACCGCCGCCGAGGCGACCGCCACCGCGCCGATGATCCAGCTCCTCGGGTTCCCGTTCACCCTCGTGGCGATGGCCGTCTCGGGCAAGTGGTCCGACGCCATCGGCCGGCGCAAGCCGTTCGTGTTCTGGGCCTCGGTGCTCTTCGCGGTGTCGTTCTGCGTCCCGCTGGTGTGGCCCGCGCTGCCGGCCATGTTCATCCAGGCGGTCCTGGCCGCCATCGGCATGGGCACCTGGGTCGTGGTCGACCAGGCCCTGTTCATCGACGTCATCCCCGACAAGCGCACCGTCGGGCGCGACCTCGGCGTGGGCGCCCTCGGCGGCAACCTCGGCCAGGCGCTGGGCCCGGTCGTGGCGGCCCAGGTCGTGGTGCTCACGGGCGGCTACTTCATGGTGTGGGTGGTGGCCATCATCATCGTGCTCGTCGCCGCCGCCGCGATCCTGCCCGTGAAGGCCGCGAAGTGACCCCTGCCCGACCCTGACCCACCCCACGACACGACGCAACAGACAGGAGAACCCCCATGACCGTCCCCATGGAGAAGAAGATCGCCCTCACCGGGGGGCTCGACTTCTGGCACGCCAACGCCGTCGACGAGGCCGGGCTGCCGGTCGTGATGCTCACCGACGGCCCGCACGGCGTGCGCAAGCAGCAGGGCGAGTCCGACCACGTCGGCCTCAACCAGTCCGAGCCGGCCACCTGCTTCCCGCCCGCGGTCGGCATGTCGTCGACGTGGAGCCGTGACCTGTGCCGCCGGGTCGGGGTGGCGCTCGGCGAGGAGAGCCGGGCGCTCGGCGTGGGGGTGCTCCTCGGCCCGGGCGTCAACATCAAGCGCTCGCCGCTGTGCGGCCGCAACTTCGAGTACTTCTCCGAGGACCCGTTCCTCACCGGCCAGCTCGCCGCCGCGTACGTCGACGGCGTGCAGAGCCAGGGCATCGGCACCTCGCTGAAGCACTACGCGGCCAACAACCAGGAGACCGACCGCATGCGGCGCAGCTCCGACGTCGACGAGCGCACGCTCCGCGAGGTCTACCTGCGCGCCTTCCAGACCGTCGTCACCCAGGCGCAGCCGTGGACGGTGATGTGCTCCTACAACAAGGTCAACGGGGTGCAGGCCAGCGAGAACCACTTCCTGCTCACCGAGGTGCTGCGCGACGAGTGGGGCTTCGAGGGCTTCGTGGTGTCGGACTGGGGCGCGGTGCGCGACCGGGTCGCCTCCCTCAAGGCCGGCCTCGACCTGCAGAT
>JBHAES010000271.1:0-9815 GCA_041855725.1 Actinomycetota bacterium | reverse complement strand
CGCCGAGCACGGCGGTGGCGAGCACGAGCGGCTCGAGGTCCCGGTGGTCGGACTGCGGCACCCGCCAGCACAGGTACACCGCGTCGCGTGGCACGGCGGCGGTGACGTCGCTGCGGGGGACGCCGGTGAGCGGCGGCAGCGGCGGGGTGGGGGCCCGGTGCCGGACAGGGCCGCGCGGCACGGCGGCGAAGTACTCCTCGGCGAGGGCGCGGCCGTCGTCGGGCGTGACGTCGCCGACGAGGGTGAGCACGGCCCGGTCGGGGGAGTAGTGGGTGGTGAAGAACCCGCGCACGTCGTCGAGCGACGCGGCGTCGAGGTCGGCCATCGACCCGATCGTGACGTGGCCGTACGGGTGGTCGGCGGGGAAGGCGAGGGTGACGAGCCGCTCGAACACGTCCCCGTAGGGCACGTTGTCGTAGCGCTGCCGCTTCTCTTCCTTGACGACCTCGCGCTGGTTGTCGAGGTTGGCCTGGTCGACGGCGTCGAGCAGGGTCGCCATCCGGTCGGCCTCGAGCCACAGGGCGAGGCGCAGGGCGCCGACGGGGACGGCCTCGAAGTAGTTGGTGCGGTCGAACGAGGTGGTGCCGTTCACCGAGGCGCCGGCCGCCTGGAGCAGCCCGAGGTGGTCGCCGGACCCCACGTGGGCGGACCCCTCGAACATGAGGTGCTCGAACAGGTGGGCGAACCCGGTGCGCCCCGGCACCTCGTCGCCGGAGCCGACGTCGTACCACAGGTTCACCGCCACGACGGGCGAGCTGTGGTCGGGACTCACCACGACTCGCAGCCCGTTGTCGAGCCGCGTGTCGTGGATCGGGTAGGTCAGCGTCACCGGTTCCATCGTGCGGGCAGCCTAGCGTGAGGCGGCGCCGACCCCGTACGGGGCAGTCGCCCGGGTCGGGCGCGGCGGGTCACAGGCCGGCGTCGCGGAGCCGGTCGAGGGCGGTGTCGAGCGGGTCGGCCTTCACGATGAGCAGCGCGCCGACGGCGGGGCCCGACAGCTCGGCGTACGAGTACTCGATGTTGACCTCGTCGCCGATGAGGGTGAGCAGCGACGCGAGGGCGCCGGGCTCGTCGGGCAGGTCGATCCCGATCACCGGGGTGACGCGGGTGGCGATGCCGAGGCCGTGCAGCACCGCCTCGGCCGTGGGCAGGTCGTCGACGAGCAGCCGGAGGATCCCGAAGTGCTCGCTCTCGCCGAGCGAGAGGGCCCGCAGGTTCACACCGGCGTCGGCGATGGAGTCGGTCACCCGCCGCAACTGGCCGGGACGGTTCTCCAAGAAGACCGACAGCTCGTCGAGCACCTGCACCTTGCGGCCGTCCGCAGTCGTCATCCCCGTCACCGTGTCGACCCTGCCACGTCCGCGGCCGACCGTGGGCGAGGTCCCACAGGGTGGACGGCCACGTCTCAGCGTACGGCGGATCGGACGCGCGCCCCGGTGCGGCCTCGTGCACCGCGGCGCCCTGGCCAGCGGTGGCGAGCCGTCGCTGCCGGTGCCCTCGGGCGGGTGGGCCTGGGCGAGGGCGGGACCGCCTACCCTGGAGAGTCGTTATGTCGACAAAGCTACTCGTATACCCCGGTCGCGCCTGCCGCCGCCACCAGCGGCTGTCAGACCCGCCTGGTAGGGAAGGGGTCGTGGACGCGACGATCATCGAGCAGCACGGCGACCTGCTGGCGGCCGTCGCCGCGGCCCTGGTCAACCCGGTCAACACCCGGGGGGTGATGGGCAAGGGGCTGGCGCTGCGGTTCAAGCAGGCCTACCCCGAGATGTTCGCCGGCTACCGGGCGGCGGCGGCGCAGGGCGAGGTGCGGCTCGGGCGCATGCACGTGCGGGCCACGGGGCTGGCCGAGGGACCCCGCTACGTGGTGGGGTTCCCCACCAAGGACCACTGGCGCTCCCGCTCGCGGCTGGGCCATATCGACAGCGGGCTGCTCGACTTGGTGCGGGTCGTCGAGGAACTGGGGATCGGCTCGATCGCGGTGCCTGCGCTCGGCTGCGGCCTGGGCGGGCTGGCGTGGTCCGACGTCGAGCCGAGGATCCGGGCCGCCCTTGCCCCGGTGCCCGGTCTGACGGTGCTGCTCTTCCCGCCCGTGCCGCGGCCGGCTGAGGTCGGTGCCCAGCGACCGCTGGTCGGTCGGCCCGGCGTCACGGCGGGGCGTGAGGCTGGCGGGGTCACCCGTGGCCGCGTCGACCGGACGGCTCCTGTCGGGCGACTCTGGCGTCTCGACCGGCCGTCCGTCCCCGGGTTCGGGGGAGGGGTGCCTGCGCGCGCCGGCGTACGGTGCCGGTGACAGCGAAGGGTCCGAGCCACCGTGCGGCGACCCGGACCCTTCGTCTCGTAGCGGGGGCAGGATTTGAACCTGCGACCTCTGGGTTATGAGCCCAGCGAGCTACCGAGCTGCTCCACCCCGCGTCGGCTCGACCTACTCTACCGGAGGGGGCGGGCCGGCCCAAATCGGGGGGTGCCGAGGCGTGGTGGGCCTGCCGGGGGTGGCGGGGCAGCGGCACTAGACTGGCGCACCGGAGTCCGCGTCACCGGGCGTGGCGAGATGGGGAGGCTGACGGCCATGGTGAGGAGCCGGTTCACCCGACGCGCGCTGATCGGCGCGGCAGCGCTGGCCGCCGGCGCGGGGGCGGTGGCGTGCTCGTCGACCGGTGGCGGCGGGGCCTCCGACGGCCCGCTGGCCCCGCCCCCAGCCGCCCGCAAGAAGGTGCTCACGATCGGCGCGACGCTGGAGCCGCCCACCTTCGACCTCACCACCAACGACTCCGCGTCGATCCCGCAGGTGCTGCTCTACAACGTGTACGAGACCCTGGTGAAACTCGACTCCGACGGCAAGGTGCGGCCGCTGCTGGCCACGCGGTGGGGGGTCGACGACGCGGGGCGGGTGTACACGTTCACCCTCGACCCGGGGGCCCGGTTCGCCAGCGGCAGCCCCGTCGACGCCGAGGCCGTGATCGCGAGCATCGAGCGGATGAAGCGGGCCGTGTCGGCCACGGTGGCCTCGGCGCAGTCGCTCGTCGAGCGGGCCGAGGCGGTCGACGCCACCACCGTGCGCATCACCCTCAGCCGTCCGTCGAACACGTGGCTCTACCACATGACGTCCAAGCCGGGCATGATCATCGACCCGGCCGCCACCGACCTGGACACGACACCCATGGGGTCGGGGCCCTACCGGCTGAGCGGCTGGGCGAAGGGCAGCCGGGTGTCGCTCGAGCGGAACCCTGACTACTGGGCGACCCCCGGCCGGTTCGACGAGGTGGTGTTCAGCTACTACGTCGAGCCCAACGCGATGGCGTCGGCGATGCTGTCGGGCGACCTCGACGTCATCTCTAACCTGCAGGCCCCCTCGTCGCTGGCGCAGTTCCAGGACACGTCGCGGTTCACCGTGTTCGAGGGCACCACCAACGGCGAGGTCACCCTCGGCTTCAACCACCGCTCGCCCGCGCTGTCGAACCTGAAGGTGCGACAGGCGATCTGCCACGCGATCGACCGCACCACCCTGCTGGAGACCGTGTGGGACGGGCACGGCACCCTCATCGGCACGATGGCGGCGCCCACCGATCCCTACTACGTCGACCTCGCCGGCCGCTACCCCTACGACCCCGACCGGGCCCGGCAGCTGCTGGCGGAGTCGGGCGTGGGCCCGGTGTCGCTGCGGCTGCGGGTGCCGCTGACGAAGTACGCCACCGACGCCGCCCAGTTCATCGCCGCCCGGCTGGGGGAGGTGGGGGTCACCACCACGATCGAGGAGCTCGACTTCGGCGGCCGCTGGTACCCGGAGGTGTTCCAGAAGGCCGACTACGACCTCACCATCGTCGCCCACGTCGAGGCGCGCGACATCGTCCGGTTCGCCGACCCCACGTACTACTGGGGCTACGACCAGGAGCAGGTGCGCACGCTCATGGCCGAGGCCGACGCCGGCTCCGCCGACGTCTACGCGGCGAAGATGAAGGAGGCGGCCACGCTGCTGGCCGACGACGCCGCGGCCTGCTGGCTGTGGCTCATGCCGAACCTGGTGGTGGCCCGCACGGGTATCCGGGTGCCGGCCAACGCCACCACCTTGAGCTTCGACCTGGCCTCCGTCACGGCCAGGAGCTAGGACCACCGGTCGATCATGGCGGGGCTGCGGCGCGCCGGTCCTGAGGCGGGCTGGGGTGCCGTCGCGCCTGGCACCGTCGCGGGACCGGCGAGGCACCCGTCCGGACCCACGGCGGCACCCACGAGGGGCCGTCGGCGCCCGCGCGAGGCCGTACGGTGAGCGTGGCCCAGGCGGTGCTGCAGCGGGTGCTGCTCTTCGCGGCGAGCCTGCTGGCGGCGTCGCTGCTGATCTTCCTCGTGGTGAACGCCCTGCCCGGCGACGTGGCCGCCGCGGTGCTCGGCATGGGCGCCACCCCCGAGTCGCTGGCCGCGTTCCGGGAACGGTTCGGGCTCGAGCGTCCCGCCCCGGTGCGCTACCTGTCGTGGCTGGGGGGCCTGCTCACCGGCGACCTCGGCGTGTCGTACGTGACCGGCGAGTCGGTCACCTCACAGATCCTCCCGCGGCTGGGGGTGACGCTGTGGCTCGTCACGTTCGCGATCCTGCTGGCGGTCGCCGTGGCGGTGCCGACGGGCATGGTGGCGGCCGTGCACCGGCGGCGGTGGCTGGGCACGGTCGCGTCGGCGCTGTCGCAGCTCGGTCTCGCCGTCCCCGCCTTCTACGCGGGGATCCTGCTCGTGGTCGTCTTCGCCGTACGGCTGCGGTGGCTGCCCGCCAACGGGTACGTGCCGCTGGTGCAGGACGACGGCCTGCACCCGGCGGAGTGGGCCTCGCGGCTCGTGCTGCCCGTGACCTCGCTGGCGGTGGTGCAGGCGTCGGTGCTCACCCGCTACGTGCGCAGCGCGTTCGTCGAGGTGCTCGGCGAGGACTGGTTCCGCACGGCCCGGGCCGTCGGCTGGACCCGGTGGCGGGCGCTGTGGCGCCACGGCGTGCGCAACGCGGCCATCTCGGTGGTGACCGTGCTGGGCCTGCAGCTGGCCACCATGCTCGTGGGGGCGATCGTGGTCGAGCAGGTGTTCTCGCTGCCCGGCCTGGGCACGCTGCTGCTGACCGCCGTCGGCAACCGTGACCTGCAGCTCGTGCAGGGCGTGGTGCTGCTGCTCGTGGCGGCGGTGCTGCTGATCAACCTGCTCGTCGACCTGTCCTACCTCGCCATCGACCCGCGGCTGCGCCAGCGACGGGGGCAGCGGTGAAGCGGCTCCCCCTCTACCTCGGCGTCACCCTGGTGGCGCTCGTGCTGCTGGCCGCTGCGGTGTCGTTCGTGTGGACCCCGTACGACCCGGGGGCCATCGTGGGGCGCAAGCTCATGGGTGCCTCGCCGGCGCACTGGCTGGGCACCGACCACCTCGGGCGCGACGTCTGCTCGCGCCTGCTCGTCGGCGCCCGGGCGACCGCTGTCGTCGGGGTGGTGGCCGTCTCGCTGGCCGCGGTCGGGGGGGTGCCGCTGGGGGTGCTGGCCGGGATGCGCGGCGGGCTGCTCAGCGACGTGGTGATGCGGGCGGTCGACGTGCTGTACGCGTTCCCCGCCCTGCTGCTGGCGATCCTCCTGGCGGCGGCCGTGGGCGCGTCGACCCTCACCGCCATGGTCGCCATCGGCGTGGCGTCGATCCCGGCGTACGCCCGGGTCGCCCGTGCGGCGACGCTGACCGTCATGACCCAGGACTTCGTGCTCGCCGCCCGGGCGTCGGGCACGTCGGTGGCGGGCATCGCCGTGCGGCACGTGATGCCGAACATCGGTCCCGTGCTCGGGGTGCAGGCGTCGGTGTCGTTCGGCATCGCGATCCTCGCCGAGGCGGGCCTGTCGTACCTGGGGCTCGGCACCCCACCGCCCACCCCCACGTGGGGACGGATGCTGCGCGACGGGCAGAACGTGCTGTTCGCCGCCCCCGAGCAGGCGCTGTGGCCCGGCCTGGCGATCGCGCTCGCCGTGCTGGGGCTGAACCTGCTCGGCGACGGCCTGCGCGACCTGCTCGACCCACGGCTGCGGGAGGTGTCGTGACCCCGCTGCTCGAGGTCGAGGGCCTCACCGTCGAGTTCGGCCGCCGCCGGCACCGGGTGCTTCACCAGGTCGGCTTCGTCGTCGGCGAGCGGGAGCGGGTCGGGCTCATCGGCGAGTCCGGGTCGGGCAAGTCCGTCACCGCGCTGGCGGTGACGGGGCTGCTGGCCGACAACGCCCACGTCACCGGCTCCGTACGGCTGAACGGGCGCGAGCTGGTGGGGCTGCGCGACCGGGACCTGTCGAAGGTGCGCGGCCACCAGGTGTCGATGGTGTTCCAGGAGCCGATGACCGCGCTCGACCCCACGATGACCGTGGGCCGGCAGGTCGCCGAGGTGCTGCTGCTGCACCAGCGGCTGCCGCACGGCCAGGCCCGGCCGCAGGTGCTGGCGATGCTGGGCGCCGTCGGGCTGGCGGACCCGGAGCGGGTCGCCGACTCCTACCCGCACGCGCTGTCGGGTGGCCAGCGGCAGCGGTGCGTGCTCGCGATGGCGCTCATCAACCGGCCCGACCTGGTGATCTGCGACGAGCCCACCACCGCCCTCGACGTCACCGTGCAGGCCCGGGTGCTGCGGCTCCTCGACACCGAGCTCGACGCCGCCGGGGCCGCCTGCCTGTTCATCAGCCACGACCTCGCCGTCGTGTCGCAGGTGTGCACCCGGGTGCTGGTGATGCTCGACGGCGAGATCGTCGAGGACGGCCCGGTGCGCGACGTGTTCACGGCCCCCCGTCACCCCTACACCGAAGGACTGGTGGCCACCGCCCGGCTGGACCGCCTGCGGCCGGGGGAGCGGCTGCCGACCGTCGACGACTTCTACCGCCGGGGGGAGCCGTGAGCCTCTACGAGGTGGAGCAGGTGTCGCGCCGCTACGGCCGGGAGCACCGGCCGCCGACGGTGCTGGCCGTCGACCAGGTCAGCCTGCGCGTCGAGCCGGGCCAGCGGCTGGGGATCGTGGGGGAGTCCGGCTCGGGCAAGTCGACCCTGGTGCGCATGATGGCGGCCCTCGACCACCCGAGCGAGGGCACGATCCGGTTCCGCGGCGACGTGGTGTCGGGCCGCCCCGAGCGGGAGCTGGGCGGGCTGCGGGCCCGGGTGCAGCTGGTGTTCCAGGACCCCCGCTCGTCGCTCGACCCACGCATGCGGGTCGGTGACATCGTCACCGAGCCGCTGCGCTCCCGCCTGCTGCGCGGCCGCGCCGACGTCCCCCGCGACCACCGCGCCCGGCTCGCCGAGGTGCTGGCCGCGGTCGACCTGCCGGCCGGGACGGCGGCCCGGTTCCCGCACGAGCTCTCCGGCGGGCAGCGGCAGCGCGTCGCGATCGCCCGGGCGCTGGCGCCGCGCCCCGAGGTGCTCATCGCCGACGAGCCCGTGTCGGCGCTCGACGTGTCGGTGCGCGCGCAGGTGCTCAACCTGCTCGCCGACCTCGTGGCCGCGTACGGGCTCACGCTCGTGATGGTGAGTCACGACCTGCAGGTGGTGCGCCACGTCTGCGACCACGTGGTCGTGATGCGTCACGGCCGCGTCGAGGAGTCGGGCCCCACCGAGGAGGTCTACACCCGCCCGCAGACGGGCTACACCCGCGAGCTGCTGGCCTCGATCCCGACCATCCGGTGCTGACCCCCTGGGGCGACGCAGCGGGAGGGTGCGGCGACGGCTGAGGCTGTGCGGCCCGCAGCAGCGTCCAGGGCAGGTGGGTGCGGGGTCGGCTCGGGACGTCCGACAGCGGTGACGAGCATCCGGACGGCCTCGGTGCCGGCGGCCGCGCTCTGCAGCCGGATCGTCGACAGCTGCGGCCGGGTCTCGATGGGTAGCGCGTCGTCGCAGCAGCCGGACCCGGGCACGGCGACCCCCGCCTCCGCTCTCGGTCACCACCACCGTGAGCCCGTGCTGCCTCCCGTTGGGCGGCGCGCACCAGGGTCCGGCACCACCAGGCCCAGCACGAGGGCCCGCCCGGTGGTGAGGGCCTGGGCGTGCCGGTTGGGGACATAGCCCATCTCGGCGGCCACCGCCTTCACCAGCTCCACGGTCTCGGGGCGCAGCAGCTTGGGGCTCGTTGAAGGCTCTCGACACCGTCGACGGGGCGACGCCGATGCGCTGCGTCACCTTCACGAGGGTTGGACGAGGGGGATCTCGTGCTTCACACGGCGAATGCAGATGTCACCCCTGCCCTGCGACGGATGTCCGCCGGAGCGAGCGCCGAGTGGCGAGCCGTTCGGCCGTCCCCTCACCAGTTCCTTGGCCTCAGCCTCGACCGCGAGTCCGGCTCGGGAGCCCCTGCGTGGGAAGAGTCTCGACCAGCCCGCAAGGCCGGACCGAGGCGACGCGTCGCGCGGCGACGGCGCGCACCGACGTCGACGGGCGCGGATCGTGCACCGTGCTCGTGCCGGCCCACGAACCCGGCCGCTCACGGGCGCAGGTGCTGCCGGCGCCCTCCGGGCCGATCGAGCCGCGGCCGCCTCCGACCAGGCTCCGAGGCTGGGCGGACGGTCGGTCGGTCTGGTCAGTCGGCGAGGAACGTCGCGGCGACCGGGGCGAACGTCTCCCAGTGCTGGAAGATGGCGCCGTGGCCGGCGCCGGGATAGATGATCAGCTCGCTGCCGGTGATGCGCTGGTGCAGGTCCGCCGAGAGCACGCTGGGAACCATGCGGTCGTTGTCGCCGTTGGCGATCAGGGTCGGGCCGGTGATGACCGACAGATCCGATGGGGCGGAACGACCGTACCGCTCGATGGCCCTCAGCTGACGACGGAACGCAGGGAGGCCGATCGGGTCGTCGCGGTCCGCGGTGCGCTCCTTGAGACGTTCGATGAACGCTGTGCCAGCCCGCTTGCCCGCCTCGTCACGGTTGAAGAAGAGGAACTCCTTCGGGTCCGAGCGGGTGAGCACGGAGCGGAGGATGTCCCGGTAGGTGACGGCGGCGACCTTGTCGATACCCGTGCCGCCGCGCGGGCCGGTGCCGGTGAGGACGAGTCGGCGGACCAGGTGGGGGTGGGCGACGACCAGGTCCTGGGCGATCATGCCCCCCATCGAGAACGAGACGATGTCGATCGTGTCACAGCCCAGGCCCGAGGTGACGAATCGGTAGGCGTCGGCGGCGGCCTCCTCGAGGGTGTCAGGAACCTGCCCGGAGGAGGCTCCTACCCCGAGCTGGTCGAAGGCGACGACACGGCGGGTCCTCGCGATCGCGTCGACGATGCGGGGGTCCCAGCTGTCGAGCGTCGCGGCGAGATGGGCGAACAGGACCACGGGGATCCCTGACCGCGGACCGAGCTCTCGGTAGGCGAAGGTGTCACCGTCGACGGTGACGGCCCGGGTCGGGGCCACGGCGTAGGAGCCGATGGCGGGTTCGGCGGTGCTCACAGGTGCTCCTGGACGGGTCCGGACGGCGCACGCGGCAGCGAGGGTCAGGCTGGCTGGGCGGCGCCGAAAATGACGGTCTTGCCTCGGATGCCGCTGGTGCCCAGCGACTCGAGGGCCGGCACGGTCTGGTCGAAGGGGAAGGTCGCGCCGACGACAGGGCGGATGACGCCGTCGTCGACGAGCCCGGCGATCTGTCGCAGCTGCTCGCCACTGGCGCGCATGAGCAGGAACTCGTACGACACGCCGATCCTGCGCGCGGCAGCACGGGTCTTGCGGCTCAGGCCGGCCATCGCCAGGCGCAGGACCGGGTTCAGGCCGGCGGTCGTGGCGAACGCTGGGGTGGGCGGCCCGGAGATCCCGACGGCCTTCCCGCCACGCCGCAGCACGGTCAGCGACTTCATGAGGGTGTCCCCGCCGAAGG
>JBHAES010000270.1:0-8035 GCA_041855725.1 Actinomycetota bacterium | reverse complement strand
GTCGGCTGCGCCGCCCTCGTTCCGCTGTGGTGCCGTGGGCCGTCCCGAGCGTCCTCCCTGTCGCCGACGACGGCGCCGCTGCGCCGGAGGCCTGCTCTTCGAGTCGCCCCCGGGAGCCGATGACAGCCCTACTTGGTCTTCTTCTCGAACAGGTCGAGCTTGCCGAAGTGCTCGGCCAGCAGGTAGTAGACGGTGACCCGGTTCTTGCGGCCGGCGCCCTTCATCTTGGCGGCGACGGCCTCGATGGCCTTGTCGGCGGCGTCGCTGTCGGTGACGCCGAGCTTCTTGGTGAGGAAGCCCTCCTTGACCCGCTTCACCTCGTCGGGGTCGGCGAACGACACCAGCGCCGAGTCCTGCTTCTGCAGGGCGATGCCGCAGTGGCGCACGATCCCGGCGATGTGCTCGTCGGTCGCCTTGGGGGCGTACTTCTTGACGTCGGTTGCCCAGTCGGCCATGAGGGGGACTCCTTTCGCGGGCACCGCCTCCGGTGCCCGTCCTGGCAGCCTAGCCGCGGCGAGCCGTCTCGGGGGCCGGTCCCGTCGAGGAGGGCTCACCCCGCCGTGACGACCACCGCCTCCGGGTCGTGCGCGTGGCCGCCGACCTCGAGGGTGACGGGCCCGGCGGGTGGCACGACCCGGCGCTGGTCCGGGTCCCACCGCCCGAGCGGGTCGAGCGACACCGGCAGGGTCACCTCGGCCGTGGCGCCCGCCGCCAGCCGCACCGTCGCGAACCCGACGAGGGCCACGCCCGGCTCGCCGTCGCGGCGCCCGTAGACCTGGACGACGTGGTGGCCGGCGCGGTCACCGGTGTTGGCGACCGTCGCGGTGACGCTCACCCGGTCGCCGTCGCGGGTGGCCCGGGCTGCCTCGGTGCGGTAGGTCGTGTACGACAGCCCGTAGCCGTGCGGGTACGCCGCCTCGACCCCGAGCCGGTCGAGGAGCCGCTGGCCGTGGTAGCGGTCGTAGGTGACGGCCGTGGCGTCGCGGTCGAACGGTGGCAGGTGCTCCTCGCTCGTGGGGATCGCGAAGGGCAGCCGTCCGGAAGGGTTGTGGGCTCCGGTGAGCACGTCGGCGAGCGCGTGGCCGCCCGCCATGCCCGCGTACCACATCATCAGCACCGCCGGCACCTGCTCGCGCCAGGCCTCCATGAGCACCGTCCCGGCGGCGACGACCGCGACGACGGTGCGAGGGTTCGCCGCTGCGACCGCCTGGACGAGGTCCTCGTCGACGGGACGCAGGGTGAGCCGGGAACGGTCGCCGCCGATGGCGGTGCCCCCCGCGACGAAGACGTTGTCGGGGGAGGTCATCGGGTCCTCCATCCCGTCGGGCATCGGCGGGTAGAGGGCGGTCAGCGCCGGGTCGGCCATGGCGTCGCCGCCCACGTACTCGCCCTCGTCGTCGCGGGTGAAGCCGACCACGACCACGGCGACCTCGGCGCGGGCCGCCGCAGCGGCCGCGGCCTGCGGGTCGTCGGTGTCGACGACCTCGAGCCGGGCGTCGGGGAACGCGGCCCGCAGCCCGTCGGCCGGGGTGACGTGGCCGGGGGCGCGCACGTTCGACGAGCCGGCGTCGCCCAGGTTGGGTGCCGTGGCGAGCCGCCCGAGCACCGCGATGCTCGCGACGCCGGGGTCCAGGGGGAGGACCGGGGCCCCGTCGACCGGCTCGTTGCGCAGCAGCACCATGGCCCGCGCCCCCACCTCGCGGGCGAGGTCGCGGTGCTCGGGGCACGCCATCACTGCGGCGTCGGGGTCGTCAGGGGTCCGGGTCGCGTACGACCGCAGCTGCGCGGCGAGCAGCCGTACGCCGGAGCGGGCGACCGCGTCCCACGTGGTGCGGCCGTCGGCGAGGGCGCCGGGCAGGTCCCGCTCCCGCTGCTGGCGCAGCGGCTCCTCCAGGTCGAGACCCGCCTCGAGCGATGCGGCCGCGTCGCGCAGGCCCCAGATGAAGTCGCTGACCGTGACGCCCTGCCAGCCCCACATGTCGCGCAGCACCGTGGTGAGCAGGTACGGGTGCTGCCCGCACCACTGCCCGTTGACGGCGTTGTAGGCCGACATGATGGCGGCCACGCCCTCGTCGGCGACCCGCTTGAAGTGCGGCAGGTACACCTCGTGCAGGGTGGCCTCGTCGGCGGTGACGTCGACGGTGAACCGGGCGTTCTCCATCGAGTTCAGCGCGTAGTGCTTGGCGCACGCCATCACCCAGCGCTGCGTGCCGCGGGTGAGCGCGGCGCCGAGCTCACCGAGGTGGTGGGGGTCGTCGCCGTACGTCTCCTGCGCCCGGCCCCAGGCCGGGTGACGCGGCAGGTTGATGCACACGCCACCGAAGAAGTTGCCGCCCTGGGCCCGGATCTCGCGCCCGATCGCCTCGCCGACCCGTTCCTCCAGCTCGACGTCCCAGGTGGCGCCGCGCGCCATCGACACGGGGAACGCAGTGCCCTGGCCGGCGACGCAGCCGCGGGGACCGTCGACGAACCGCGTGCCCGGGATGCCGAGGCGGGGGACCTCGCCGTGCACGTACGGCCGCAGGTTGTAGCCCTCCAGCATCATCTGCGACATCCCCTCCCAGAAGGGGGTGTCGCCGTCGAGCAGGCCGAGGCGCTCCTCGTCGGTCAGCCGGTCGTAGAGGGCGTGCGCCTCGCCCACCGGGTCGGCACCGTCGCGGACGGCGGCGACGGCGGTCTCGAAGGCGGTCGTGACCATGTGCGGCTCCTCACCTCGTCGTGCTGCGCAGCAGGACAACCACCAGCATATTGTTCAGTGGCTGCTCAAAGCACTGTAGGAGGGCGTCGTACGGCGGGTCAAGGGGGTACGGCCGGGACCTCACGTGCTCCTGACCTGAGCCCCCGATCCGGCTGAGAGAGGCGGCAGCAGGCGCCGCGACGCCCGTGCCAGGGACGCCCTTGGGCGGGACGGCTGTCGAACCAGCCGTCCACGCCAGAGGCAGCAGAGGCGGATGATGTGTCTTGGTGCCGACGGCATGCTCGGGGTAGCATGGCTGCGGTAGCCTCTCCCTTGCGAGGGTTGAGGAAGTGAGCCTCGGGATCTCCTGCCGGACGACAGGGCCCGGGGCTCGCGCCGTCACGACTTGATCAAGGTAGCCTTCTTGCTCAAGGCGTTCCAGTAGGACTGGTCGGCGGTTCGGTATGCAGCGACTGCGCCGCACACTGCGTCTGGGATCCACAGCAAGGGTTCGTCGCAGCCTCTGATGTGCTCGATGCGCAGGTCGGGTGAGAGACGGCGCGCACCCCGAAGGTGGTTGACCAGGTCAAGGTCGTACCGGTCACCGTGCTTGCCCCGCGACTCGAGCACGACGTGCTTGAAGCCGCGGCGGTCGAGCTCGTCGAGCAGCACCTCTAGACCCTTGCGGCGTCGGCGCTCTTGGCGATCCTTGGGAGGGCCCACGCGAACCACTGCCACATGAGTCACGTCTGGGAGGTCTGCCACCGTGGAGATGATCTGCCGGCGGCGTTTGTCATTCTCGTTCCGCCATCGAACCTTCACTTGCCCACGGGCGCGAAGAGCTTGCATGTGCTCTCGGATGCCGTCGGTCGGCTGGCAGATCGTTGCAGCCAGGACATAGGCCCCGGGATCGAGATCTGGGTGAGGGTTGGACTCATCGATGTATGCGTAGGATTCAGTGCTCATTCGCAGGCTTTTCTGTGTGCTTTGATATCTCTCTCGACGGAGATGCTGTCGAATGGTTCGAGTACGGTGTAGACGTTCCTTTGCGACCAGCCGGTCGGGCTGAGGGGTTCGATGACATACTCCTTGCGCATGGCGATCAGATGATGCTTGACGAGCTCTCGCAGGCCACGTTCGGCCGTGTCGGCTGACCACCCGTACCAGGCAGGCATCTTCTCTGCGGGGAGGCTGAAGTCAGGCTTCTCGTGGAGTGCGACCAGCAGCATGGCGATGGCAGGGAGGCTGAGGCGCTCGTCCCAAGCCTCCGTCCAGAACTGATGGTTGAGTCTGATGAACCTGTCGTCGCGCGTCTTCCCTGTGGGGCGCCGGTAAGCATCACCGGAGCCGTCAGCACTCAGCAGCGTGATCGTGACCTTCCGTTCGCGCCCCTTTCGTCGACGCTCGATGAGCCTGCGGTCCACGAGGCGGGTGAAGGTCTTTGTGGCTGCTGAGCTAGCAGATGCGCCGGTGGCAGTGCTCACCGTGCCCAGGGCGCGAGCCCATACCTGGAGGTGGAGGGTGGTGCTCCATCCGTCCTCGTGATCCCCGCTGCTGATGATCGTGTGCAGCAGCAAGAAGGCGAGCAGTCCACGCTTGTCGCCCCTGTGCACGAAGTCGGCGAGGGGCCCGCGTCGGTCAGGTGCGGCCGTGCGGTCCGGGTTCTGAATGAACACCTTGGGGATCGGTGTGAACGACCGATCGGAGCGCTTGATGAGCGCTGTTCGCGTGGCGGCCACCCCCACAGGGTTGTCGGCTGGCCCCGCCGGGCCGACGGTTCGGGGAGGTCCTTCAGGATGTGTGTGCTGCTGAGTCATGAGACCAATGTGCCATGATCCAGCGCCCAACATCAAGCAGTTCGGTGGAGGGAACCCGACGTGCGAGCCATAGTTGACTGCCGCTTCAGCGGGTCTCTGAAAGTCCCGCTGATGAGGCCTTGGCAGGGCCAGTGAGAGTTCCGGTGCGGAGATCCAATGCCAGCTGCCGCGCGGCTCGCCTGGATCTCAACGTTGTCGCGCTGGGGGGTAGGGCGGGGACGAGCCGCGTCACGACCGATCTGCCCCCGGAGTCCTCGTGGGGGCACGAGAGCTCGGTGGGCGGCTACAGCGACAGGCTCGTCGTGGCGCCGCCGGCGATGACGGGGGTGCCGTCGGGCACGGCCCTGGCCCCCAGGTCGCGCAGCCGCAGGTACAGCGTCTCGGGTGGCGGGTTGTGGTGGCTGAGGTGCACGGCGACCACGTCGGTGGTGCCGGTCACGTTGCCCCACTCGCGCAGCCGGGCGACCGCCTCGCCGAACGTGCGCAGGCAGTGGTGGGTGCCTGCAGCGAGGTCGTCGCGGTCACCGAAGGTCTCCTCCAGGCACACCAGGTCGAGCGGGGTGCCGGCGAGCATCTCCTTGACGCCGCGGGCCCAGGGGCCGGTGTCGGTGGCCCACAGGATCGTGGCGTCGGGGCCGGCGACCGCGTACAGGCACGCCTCGCCGAGGGCCTCGTGGGCGGCGGGGAGGGCACGGACCCGGTAGCGCCCGAGGGTGACGTCGCGGCCGGCGGTGACCGGCACGAGCTCCACCGTCCGCTGTCCGGGCTTGAGCCAGCGGCGGCACTCCTCGATCACGGGGGCGGGCCCCACGACCCGCAGCGGCGTGTCGTTCACCCATGAGCGGTGCATGAGGAACGACGCGTCGAGGTGGTCGTGGTGGGCGTGCGACACGAGCACGTCGGTGACCCCGGCGAGCGAGATGTTGTGGCGCAGCGCCTGGCGGCACGCCTCGGGGCCTGGGTCGACGAGCAGGGTGCGGTCGATCAGGGCCGACGTCGGCGTCCGGACCTCGCCCGACTGCACCAGGCCGGCGCAGCAGGGGTCGGCGCACCAGGCGCTCGGCCACCCGTCGGAGGCGCCGGTGCCGAGCAGCAGCACCTCCACGTCAGTCCTCCCGCACCACGAGGACGACCTTGCCGGTCGCCTTCGTGGTCATCACGTGGTCCTGGGCGGCGCCCGCCTCGGCGAGCGGGAACCGCGCGCCCACCAGCGGCACGATCGACCCGTCGGCGAGGCGCCGGGCCAGCTCGGCGACGGCGGCGGCGCGCTCGTCGGGCCGGTAGCTCCAGTTGGCGACGCCTCGGACGTCGGCCTCCGCGCCGATGAGCAGGCGCGGGTCGAAGGTGAGGCTGCCACGGCTGCCCACCACGACGATGCGGCCGTGGCGGGCCAGCGCCTCGAAGTCGGCGGCCAGGTTCTCGTTGGCGAGCATCTCGACGATCAGGTCGACGCCCCCGTCGGTGGCGTGCCGCACGGCGGCGAGGTGGCCGGGCTCGGTGTGGTCGAGCGCGTCGACGCCGAGGTCGAGCACCGCCTGCAGCCCGGCCGGCGACCCGGCCGTGCCGATGACGACCGCGCCCAGACCCCGGGCCAGCTGCACGGCGAGCTGGCCGACCGCACCCGAGGCGCCGTGCACGAGCACCCGCTCGCCCGGCTGCAGCCCACCGCGCAGCACCACCGCGCGGTAGGCGGCCAGGCCCGGCACCCCGATGGCGGCGCCCTCCTCGTACGACACCCCGGCGGGCAGCGACCCCACCTCGTCGGCGGCGGCGACCACCCATTCCGCGTACGACCCGACGCGGGCGGCCGCGACGAACACCCGGTCGCCCAGGGCGTGGGCGGTGACGCCGTCACCGACCGCGTCGACCACCCCGGCCGCGTCGAAGCCTGGCACGTAGGGCAGGCCCGGGTCGTGGGCGGCGTAGCCGCCAGAACGGATGTAGACCTCGACCGGGTTCACCCCCGCAGCGTGCACCCGGACGCGCACCTCGCCGGGGCCCGGCTCGGGCCGGGGCAGCTCCACGAGCCGCAGCACCTTCGAGTCACCGTACGACGCAGCCTGGATCGCCTTCACGCCCACACCCTAGGCGACGCCGCCGGGCGTGCGACAGGCCTCGGCGCGAGGCTCTCGGCGGTCGAGACCACGCTCAGCCCTGGGCGTCGGCGGAGGGTCCCGTCGGTGTGCGCACGTACGCCTGCACGACCCCGGCGCGCGGGCACCGCGGCGGGGCGCTACGTTCGAGGTCGAGCGAGCGAAGGAGGCGCAGGTGCGCGGAGCCCGGATGGCGTTGTCGTTCCTCACCGTGCTGCCGGTCGGGCCTTGTGACGCGGACGGGCGCGACCTGGCGGCTGCCACCCCCCACTTCCCGCTGGCCGGGTACGTGGTCGGGCTCGTGGTGGGCGGGGTGCTGTGGCTCCCCGTGCCGGTGCCGCCGGGGGTGCGCGCGGCGCTGGCCGTGCTGGCGTGGCTGGTGGTCACCGGCATGCTGCACCTCGACGGGCTGCTCGACTCGGCCGACGGCCTGCTGGCCGCCGTGCCACCGCAGCGGCGGCTCGAGATCCTGCGCGACGTGCGGATCGGGGCGTTCGGCTTCGGCGCCGCGACCGCGACCCTGCTGGTGCTGTGGTCGGCGCTGGCCGCCGGCGTGGCCTGGTGGGTGCCGGTGGTGGCAGCCGTGGTGGCCAGGTTCGTGATCACGGGACCGCTGCACGCGTTCCCGCCGGCCCGGCCCGGCGGCATGGGCGCCGCCGCGCGGGGCGGCCGCTGGTGGCTGGGGGCGCTCTACGTGGTGCCCGTGCTGCTGCTGCCGGGGGCCCTGGTGGCTGGGGCCGCGGCGCTGGCGGTCGTGTGGGCCGGCGCCTGGTGGGCGGCGCGGCGCCTCGGCGGCGGCCTCACCGGGGACGTGGTCGGCGCCCTCGCCCTCGTGGCCGAGGTGGTCGTGGTGCTCTCGTACGTGACCGGCTGAGCGCCGGGAGGGTCACTGGGCGTCCGGTACCCCGGCCTCGGCGAACGTCCGCATCTCGCGCAGCGCGGCGCAGGCGGCGCGGATCAGGGGCACGGCGAGCACCCCGCCGGTGCCCTCGCCGAGGCGCAGGCCGAGGTCGAACATGGGCTGCAGCCCGAGGTGGTCGAGCTGGGCGCGGTGCCCGCGCTCGGCGCAGAGGCCGGCGGGCACGAGGTAGTCGCGGGTGGCGGGGGCCAGCCTCACCGCCACGAGCGCCGCCGCGCCCTCCACGTAGCCGTCGAGGACGGCGGCCCGCCGGGCGGCGGCGGTGGCGAGGAACATGCCGGTCATCGCGGCGATCTCGTAGCCGCCGAGCTCGGCGAGCACGTCGAGAGGGGCGGTGACGGGCGTGCGCGCCAGGGCCTCGGCGACGACGGCGGTCTTGCGGGCGAGCCCCTCGTCGTCGACGCCGGTGCCGCGTCCGGTCGCCTCGGCCGGTGAGATCCCCAGCAGCCGTGCCGTCATCGCGGCGGCCGGTGTGGTGTTGCCGATGCCGAGCTCGCCCGGCACGACGATGTCGGCGCCGTCGGCGACG
>JBHAES010000269.1:0-5354 GCA_041855725.1 Actinomycetota bacterium | reverse complement strand
CGAGGCCGAGCGCGTGCTCAAGACGTTGCTGGCCGAGGTGGCCGGCGGGTCGCGTCCCGAGCTGGTGGTGGGGATCGTGCCGGTGTCGGGCCAGCTCGACCTGAAGGCGCTCGCCGCGGCCGTGGGCGCCAAGAAGGCCACCATGGCCGACCCGGCCCGCGCCGAGCGCGCCACCGGCTACGTGGTGGGCGGCATCTCGCCGCTGGGGCAGCGCACCCGGCTGCGTACGGTGATCGACGCCAGCGTCACCGACCACGCCACGATCCTGGTCTCGGCCGGCCGCCGCGGCCAGCAGGTGGAGCTCGACCCCGCCGACCTGGTACGCCTCACCGACGCCACCCTCGCCCCCATCGCCCGCCCCTGACCCGGGGTCGGCGACGGGAACGCGGGCGGCGGTCAGCGCGGGAGCGGGTCGATGTCGCGACCCACGACCTCGCCGGTCTCGGTGGGCTCGACCACCCTGGCTCTCGGGTTTCGGGTCCACCGGGGCCGGTTCGACGGCGCCCGAGGCACCTCGGCGTCGGGCCCCAGCGACGACCACAGCAGCACCGGGGTGACCGCCCCCAGCACCCAGGCGGCGAACGCGACCCGGGAGCGCAGCAGGAACTGGATGGGCACGGTGTCGCCGGCGCCGGCGAGCGCCAGCCGCTCGTCGAACGGACCGGGCCCCAGCCACTCCCCCATCTGCCAGCACACCACGCCGGCCAGCGCGGCGCCCGCCGCGGCCAGCAGCGCGACCGGCCAGCCGAGCTCGGAGAACCAACGCCACGCCACCAGGCCCAACCCGGCCCCGACGGCGAGGCCGATGCCGACGAACCAGGCGTCGCTGCCGAAGTACTCGGCGAGCCCCCGCTCGGTGGTGACGGCGGTGAGGTCGTCGCGCACCGTGTAGGTCGGCAGCTCGACCACCAGCGACCAGAACACGCCGCACAGCGCGCCGACCAGCACCGACAGCGCCAGGTAGGCGCTGATCCAGCCGGCTGCGATCGCCGGCCGTGACGGCCGGGGCGCGGGCGTGGGGTCAGGGCTCACGGGAGCCATGATGCCAGGCGGAGCCGTGCCCCCGTACGCTCACCACCCCACGGCACGGTGCGGGGACCGGGCCGACCGTCACGCCACGCACGACGGCCCGAGCAGCGCCTTGAGGTCGGCCATCAGCGAGCCCGTCGAGGTCACCCGCAGGTTCTGGTCGAGCCGGAACACCTTGGTGTCGTCGCCGTTGAGCAGCCGCAGCCGCACCTCGTTGGTGCCCGGGTGGTTGCGCAGCACGTCCTTGAGGCGCTCCACGAGCACCGGCTGCACCCGTTCGACCGGCACCGAGATCGTCAGCGGCACGTCCTGCTCGCCGGCGCGGGCGTTGACGAGAGTCACCTCCTGGCCCCGGATCTCGACGCCCTCGTCCTTGGCCGCGACCCGGCCCTTCACGGTGACCACCGTGTCGGTGGCCAGCGACATGCCGCACCGCTCGTACACCTGCGGGAAGAGCAGCACCTCGACGGCGGCGTCGAGGTCCTCCAGCGTCACGATCGCCCACATCGCCCCCGCCTTGGTCTGCTTGCGGGTGACGGAGGTGATCATGCCGGCCACGGTGACGAGGGCGTCCTTCGGCGGGTCGGCGAGCAGCGTGGCCAGCGAGACGTCGCGGCTGGCCGCCAGGATGTGCTCCATGCCGTTGAGCGGGTGGTCGCTCACGTAGAGGCCCAGCATCTCGCGCTCGAAGGCGAGCTTGGTGCGCTTGTCCCAGTCGGCGACGTCGGGCACCGTGCAGGTCGCGTGGGCGGGCTCGTCGTCACCGCCGGCCGTGCCGAACAGGTCGTCCTGCCCGATCGCCTCGTTGCGCTTGAGGTCGAGCACCTGGTCGATCGCCGGCTCGTACACCTCCATGAGGGCCCGCCTCGGGTGCCCCATCGAGTCGAACGCGCCCGCCTTGATGAGCGACTCGACGGTGCGCTTGTTGCACACCGGGAGGGGCGCCTGGTCGAGGAACTCGCCGAAGCTGCCCGCCGGCCCGTGATCCTGGCGGGCGGCGATGATGTGGTCGACCACGGCGCCGCCCACGTTGCGGATGGCGGCCAGCCCGAACCGGATGTCGTCGCCCACGGCGCTGAACTCGGCCACCGAGGTGGTGACGTCGGGCGGCAGCACCTTGATGCGCAGCGCCCGCATGTCGCCCAGGTAGAGCGCCATCTTGTCCTTGTCGTCGCCCACCGAGGTGAGCAGCGCGGCCCCGAACTCGGCCGGGTAGTTCGCCTTCAGGTACGCCGTCCAGTACGAGACGTAGGCGTAGCCGGCGGCGTGGGACTTGTTGAACGCGTAGTCGGCGAACGGGACCATGACGTCCCACAGCGCCTTGGTGGCCTCGGCCGAGAACCCGTTGCCGGCCATGCCGGCGGAGAAGTTGTCCCACTCCTTGTCGAGGATCTCCTTCTTCTTCTTGCCCATGGCCCGGCGCAGCAGGTCGGCGCCGCCGAGGGAGTAGCCCGCCAGGTTGCGGGCCGCCGCCATGATCTGCTCCTGGTAGACGATCAGGTGGTAGGTCTCGCCGAGGATCGGGTCGAGGGCCTCCTTGAGCTCGGGGTGGATCGGCACGATCGCCTGGCGGCCGTTCTTGCGCTCGGCGTAGTTGACGTGGGCGTTGGCGCCCATCGGGCCGGGCCGGTAGAGGGCGATGACGGCCGTGACGTCGTCGAACACCGTGGGCCGCATCTGCCGCAGCAGGCCCCGCATGGGCCCGCCGTCGAGCTGGAACACGCCCAGGGTGTCGCCGCGCGACAGCAGCTGGAAGGTGGCCTCGTCGTCGAACGGGATCGCCCGCAGGTCGACGTCGACGCCCCGGTTGGCCTTGATGTTGCGGATCGTGGCGTCGATGACGCCGAGGTTCCGCAGCCCGAGGAAGTCCATCTTCATCAGGCCCATGGCCTCGCACTGCGGGTACTCGAACCCGGCGATGACCATGCCGTCACGGTCGCGACGGTGCAGCGGGATGACGTCGGCCAGCGGCTCGTTGGAGATGATGAACGCGCACGCGTGAACGCCGGTGCCGCGGATCAGCCCCTCGAGGCCGCGGCCGGTGTCGACGACCCGCTTCACGTCGGGGTCGGCCTCGTAGAGCGCCCGGAACTCCCCGCCCTCGGCGTAGCGCTTGTGGTCGGGGTTGAACAGCTCCGCCAGGGGGACGTCCTTGCCCATCACGGGCGGCGGCATGGCCTTGGTGATGCGTTCCCCCAGCGAGAACGGGTAGCCGAGGATCCGGCTCGCGTCCTTCACCGCCGCCTTGGCCTTGATGGTGCCGAACGTGTTCACCTGGGAGGTGTAGGCGGCGCCGTACTTCTCGGTGACGTAGCTGATCACCTTGTCGCGCTGGCGGTCGTCGAAGTCGAGGTCGATGTCGGGCGGCGACACCCGCTCGGGGTTGAGGAACCGTTCGAACAGCAGGCCGTGCTTCATCGGGTCGACCTCGATGATCTGCGTCAGGTACGACACCATCGACCCGGCGGCCGACCCGCGCCCGGGCCCGACCGGCACCCCCATGGCCCGGGCCTGGCGGCAGATGTCGGCGACGATGAGGAAGTACGACGAGTAGCCCATCGGCTCGATGACGCTCATCTCGAGGTCGACCCGCTCGCGCAGCCCCTCGGGCAGCTCGCCGTCGGGGTAGCGCAGCTCGATGCCCTTCTCGATCTCCTTGCGCAGCCACGACGCCTGCGTCTCGCCCTCGGGCACGTCGAACTGCGGCATGCGGTCGACGTGGCGGAACACGTCGTCGTAGGGCTCGACGCGCTCGGCGACGGCCAGGGTGTTGTCGCAGGCGTCGGGCACGTCGCGGAACAGCATGCGCATCTCCTGCGCGGAGCGGATGAAGTAGCCCGACCCCTTGAACTTGAACCGGTTGGGGTCGTCCTTCGTCCGCTGCACCCCCACGCACAGCAGGTCGTCGTGGCTGTCGGCCTGCTCCTCGGTCACGTAGTGGGAGTCGTTGGTGGCCAGCAACGGCAGGCCGAGGTGCTTGGCCAGGCGCAGCAGGTCGTCGCGCACCGCGCGCTCGATCTCGATGCCGTGGTCCATCAGCTCGACGTAGAAGTTGCCCTTGCCGAAGATGTCGGCGTACGCGGCCGCGGCGGCCACCGCCTCGTCCCACTGGCCCAGCCGCAGCCGGGTCTGCACCTCGCCGCCCGGGCAGCCGGTGGAGGCGATGATGCCCTTCGCGTGCTGGGCGATGAGCTCGCGGTCCATGCGGGGCTTCATGTAGTAGCCCTCGAAGCTGGCCAGCGTGGACAGCTTGAACAGGTTGCGCAGCCCGGTGGCGTCGGCGGCCAGCATCGTCATGTGGGTGTAGCGGCCGCCGCCGCCCACGTCCTTGCCGCCCTCGTCGGCGTCGTTGGCGTCACGCTTGCCGGTCGCCCAGAACTCCTGCACCCGGCTGAACCGGCTCGACGGCGCCACGTAGGCCTCGATGCCGATGATCGGCTTCACGTCGTGGCGCCGGCTGCAGCTGAAGAACTCGTAGGCGCCGAACATGTTGCCGTGGTCGGTCATCGCGATCGCCGGCATGCCCTGACGCTCGACCTCTTGGAACAGCAGCGAGTTCTTCGCGGCACCGTCGAGCATCGAGTACTCGGTGTGGACGTGCAGGTGAGCGAAGCTCGATGACACCGTAGCGACCCCTCCTCCAAGGCGTGCCTCGCGCGGTCCGGCACCGGCGCGACCGGACCTGCGGCTGGTCGCCGGGGGAAGGACGACGACGCTGCGAGCCCGCCGCCGACCCGCAGACGCCTACCTTAGCCCCCGCCTGTGACGGTTCCCGGACCCCGGCCGCCCGGCGCGTCGGTGCCCAGGCCGCCGGTGGGGCCCGGTGCGGTGCGGCTCAGGCGTCGGGGTAGCCGGTCGGGTTGCGCTGCTGCCAGCGCCACGTGTCGGCGCACATGTCGTCGACGGTGCGGGTGGCCGCCCAGCCCAGCTCGCGGTTGGCCTTGGCGGGGTCGGCGTACGACGCGGCGATGTCGCCCACCCGTCGCGGCCCGACGACGTACGGCAGCTCGCGGCCCACGGCCCGTGAGAACGCGGCCAGCATCTCCAGCACCGAGGTGGGCCGGCCGGTGCCGAGGTTCCACACGTCCACGGCCACGTCGGTGGCAGCGAGCCGCTCCAGCGCCGCCACGTGCCCGGCGGCGAGGTCGTCGACGTGGATGTAGTCGCGCTGGGCGGTGCCGTCGGGGGTGTCGTAGTCGTCGCCGTGCACGGTGAGGTGGTCGAGGCGTCCCACGGCCACCTGCGCGAGGTAGGGCACGAGGTTGTTGGGGACGCCCTGCGGGTCCTCGCCGATGAGGCCGGACGGGTGGGCGCCGACCGGGTTG
>JBHAES010000268.1:0-2524 GCA_041855725.1 Actinomycetota bacterium | reverse complement strand
CGCTGCCCGGGCTCCGCGACCGCGGCTACGCGGCCTGGGCCCTCGACCTGCGCGGCGTGCACATGAGCACCTCGGCCGGACCGTTCGACCTCGGCACCCTGGCCGCCGACGTCGTCGCCGTCGCCGAGGACACCGGCGCCCCGGTGCACCTCGTGGCGCACTCGTTCGGCGGCCTCGTCGGGCAGCGGGCGGTCGTCCGGCGACCGGCGCGGTTCGCCTCGCTCACCCTCGTGTGCTCCGGCCCCGCCGGGTTCCGCCACAGCGCCGACCTGATCCCGGTCACGATCGAGCGGGTCACCGGCTTCCAGGACCTCCTCGCCCGCCACGGCCTCGCCGAGGCCTGGGACCTCAAGACCGCCCACGAGAACGTCGAGATGCACCCGGCGATGGCCTCGTTCCTGCGGGAGCGGTTCGTCGCCGGGTCGCACGCGGCCGCCGTACGCAACGTCGCCGACGTGCTGGACGCCCCGGACGTCGTGGCCGACGTGGTGGCGACCGGCGTGCCCGTGGGCGTCGTGTACGGGGAGCGCGACGGCACCTGGGCGCAGGCGACGCAGGACGAGATGGCCGCCCGCTACGGCACCGAGCCGAGGGTCGTGCCCGACGCGACCCACCTGCCGTTCCTGGAGAACGTCGACGCCTTCTGCGACGTGCTCGCCGACCTGCTCGAGCGGTGAGCCCCGCCCGGCCGACCCAGCGCACGCCGAGGCCGGCCGGGGACGGGTCAGTAGACCATCCGCATCGCCTGCCGGACGTCGGCGAGGGTGGCCTCGGCGACCTCGTTGGCCCGGGCGTTGCCGTCGCGGAGCACCTGCAGCACGTGGCCCGGGTCGGCGACCAGCTCGGCGCGCCGCTCCCGGTGGGGGCGCAGCTTCTCGTTGAGGGCCTCGGTGACGAGCCGCTTGAGGCCGCCGCCGCCCGCGTCGCCCAGCTCGTCGGCGACCTCGACGGGGTCGCGGTCGAGGCTCAGGGCGGCGAGGGTGACGAGGTTCGACACGGCGGGCCGGTTCACCGGGTCGTACGTGATGTGGCGGTCGGAGTCGGTGACGGCCTTCTTCAGCAGCCGGGCGGTCTCGTCGGCGGTCATGCCGAGCTCGATCACGTTGCCCTTCGACTTGCTCATCTTGGTGCCGTCCATGCCGAGGATCAGCGCGGCGTTGGAGGCCAGCAGCGCCTCGGCGGCCGGGAAGACCGGCTCGGCGGGGTCGGCGCGCCCGTAGCGCTCGTCGAAGCGGCGCGCGATGACGCGGGTCTGCTCCAGGTGGGGCAGCTGGTCCTTGCCGACGGGCACCAGGTTGGCCTTGCAGAACAGGATGTCGGCGGCCTGGTGCACCGGGTAGGTGAGCATGAGGCCCGACATCGGCCGGTCGCCCGAGAGCTCCAGCTCCGACTTCACGGTGGGGTTGCGGCGCAGCTCGGCGTCGGTGACCAGCGACAGGAACGGCAGCATCAGCTGGTTGAGGGCCGGGATGGCCGAGTGGGTGAAGATCGTGGTGCGGGCGGGGTCGATGCCCATCGCCAGGTAGTCGGTGACCAGCGAGAGCACCCGCTCACGGACCGGCCCGACGCCGTCGCGGTCGGTGATCACCTGGTAGTCGGCCACGACGATGAACGTCTCGACCCCGAGGTCTTGCAGCTTGAGCCGGTTGGCGAGCGAGCCGAAGTAGTGGCCGACGTGGAGGTTCCCGGTGGGCCGGTCGCCGGTGAGCATGCGGAACCGGGACGGGTCGGTGCGCAGCCGGTGCTCGATCTCGGCGCTGCGGGCGACCGTACGGGCCAGCGACGCGTCGGAGGTGGACTGCGCCAGGGCCTCGGCGACGTCGGCCTCGCCGACGCCGACGGTGGTCTCGGACATGGTGGTCTCCTTCTCTGCCGCCACGGCACGGTGCGGACACGACGGGGCGACCGTGCATGACGGTCGTCTCGTGGGTGGGTGTGCCGGGAGCCGCGCCGTCAACGACGACGCCACCAGCTCCTGCTACGCACGGCCCCGACTCTATACCCGGGCCGCGGGGCGGGTCACCTGGGCAGCACGCCGCCGCGGTCGGCGAGCCGCCGCAGGATCTCCTCGTAGGCCGACGGGTGGGTGGTGCCGGCGCCGAGCGGGTTGTTGCGCTTGCCGGTGCCGTGGTGGTCGGAGGACCCGGTACGGATCAACCCGAGCCGGGCGCCGAGCTCGCTGAGCAGCCCCCGGGCGTGCTCGTCGTGGTCGGGATGGTCGACCTCGATCCCCTCGAGGCCCGCGTCGGTGAGCTCGGCGACCACCTCGGCGGTGAGGGTGCGGTCCATGCCGCGGCCCCAGGGATGGGCGAGCACCGCGACGCCGAGGGCGCCCCGGACGAGCCGGATCGCGTCGGCGACGTCGGGAGCGTAGCGGGGCACGTACGCGGGACCGCCCTCGTGCAGGTAGCGCTCGAAGGCCTCCGTACGGTCGGCGACGTAGCCCTTGGCCACGAGGGCGTCGGCGACGTGGGGCCGGCCCACCGACGGCGACGAGCCCACCTGCTCGGCGAGCTCGGCCTCG
>JBHAES010000267.1:0-5205 GCA_041855725.1 Actinomycetota bacterium | reverse complement strand
CTCCGACGTCACGAACCCCTTCTACTTCGGCATCCTGCGGGGTGCGGAGTGGGCGGCGTCGCGGGCCGGCTACACGCTCCTGCTCGTCGACGCGCAGGAGTCCGACGCGGTCGAGCGCGAGAACCTCAACCGCATCCTGCCCCTCGTCGACGGCATCGTCGTAGGGTCCACCCGCACCTCCGACACCGTGCTGCGCAGCATCTCGAAGAACACCCCGGTCGTGGTGCTCAACCGCCACGTCGGCGGGCTGTCGTGCGTGGTGCCCGACTCGAACCGGGGCATGCGCCGGGCCGTCGAGCACCTGACCATGCTCGGCCACCAGCACATCCACTACCTCGCCGGCCCCGACGCCTCGTGGATCAACGGCATGCGGTGGCTGGCGATGCGCGAGGCGAGCTACGAGCTCGGGTTCCGCGAGCACCGCATCGGCCCCACCGCCCCCACCGTCGAGGGCGGGCAGCACGCCGCCGCCCAGGTGGTCGCCAAGGGCGCACGGGCGGTCGTCTGCTACAACGACGTGATGGCCATGGGGCTCATGCGCGGCCTGCAGGACCTCGGCGTCGCGGTGCCCGACGACGTGAGCGTGGTCGGGTTCGACAACGTCTTCGCCTCCGACCTCGTCACGCCCCGGCTCACCACCGTCGCCGCCCCGCTCACCACGCTCGGCGAGACCGCGGTGCGCCACATCGTCGCCATGGTGAACGGCGGCCGGCCCCGCGCCGACGGCCCCACCGTCGTCCCCGTACGGCTCATCGTGCGCCAGTCCACCGCACCCCCGCCGAAGGCTGCCCGTCGCCGCGGCTGACGCGGCCTGCTCATCGGTGGGGGGCCCCCGGGCCTGGTGCAGGTCTCACGGGTGGATCCCTCGGCGGGCACCGGGGACGGGCCCACCGAGGCCACGGTGCACCCGCCTCGGACTTGCCCGAGCGGGGCGGCCGCTGAGGGTGTCAGCGCAACCGGTAGAGCACCTCGCCGGCGTTCTCGACGACCATGGTGTCGGGATCGGCCCGCCAGGCGTCGATGTCGATGGTGTCGGGGTCGAGGTAGCCGAGGTTGACCTGCTCGCACACCTCGGGCGGGATCCGGGTGGCCAGCGTGACGGTGATGCGGTTGTGCTCCTCGCCGGTCTCGGGGTCGTAGGTGCCCGATCCCCGGACGTGCGTGCTGTGGGCGAGCACGCCCTTCGGCTGGTCGGCGAACCGTTCCCACTGCTTGGTGAAGTACTCGACGCAGTGGTAGCCGATCTCGTAGATCTCGTGGTGGGTCTGCGACACCTCGGTGACGTGCGGGGCGTAGATCACCACCTCGCCGCCGTCGGCCATCGCCGGCTGCGCCTTGTAGCAGCCCTTGGCGGCGGTCCAGATGTCGTCGTAGCGGGTGGGCATCATGGCGAGCATGCGGCGCACGGGCCGGTCGAGGTAGACGATGTGCGACTCGGCGGCCACGGTGGCGGTCGCGGCCCACGCGTCCTCGGTGGTGCCGAACGCGGCCGCCTCGACGAGGCCGGAGCCGGACTCGACGACGAGGCACAGCGCCAGCCGCTCGGTGGGGATGAGCCGCGAGCCGGCGTCGATGATGGCTCGCACGGGGGTGATCCCGGTGACCCCGATCATGCTCTCGACCCCGATCAGGGCCCCCACCCAGTGCGACAGGTCGATGGCCTCGTGGGTGGCGCAGCCGGGGATGAAGTACTTGTTGCCGCCCGAGATGCCCACCACCTCGTGGGGGAACACCGGGCCGACGACGATGGCGTAGTCGGCCTCCACCACGTGCCGGTTGATCTCGACCGGCACCTCCTGGCGCACGGCGCCCCGGCTGAGCTGCTCGATCTCGTCGGCCGACAGCGTGCCCACGGTGACGACCTGGGTCGGGTCGGCCCACTCGTGGTTGAGCACCGGCATGCCCGGGAACGTGGTCTCCAGCCCGCCGGGCCCGACGTCGAGCATCCGCTCGATCCGGTCGGTGCTCATGTAGGAGTGGGTGCCCAACGCGATCACGGCCTTGAGCGAGGCGACCCGGCCGATGAGCTCGCGGTGCACCACCCGCAGCACCTGCCCGAGCGGCATCGACCGGGTGGCGTCGGGCACCACGAGCACCACGTGCGTGCCGTCGAGGGGCACGCGGGCGAGGTTCTCGGTCACGAACGCGTCGAACTCGTCGTCGCCGACCAGCTGGTGCGGGCCGCCGATCGTGCGGCAGTCGATGGGCGTGGTCATCCAGGGTCCTCCTCGGCTCTGCCCCGTGAATCTACCGGCGGAGGCCGGGCCGGTCCCGCTTGCCTCGTGTTGCCCGAGCCCGGGTGCCGGGTCGACGGGTCTCGTACGCGGCGGTGCCGGGCCGGGCGCGGAAACGCATGGAAACCGTATGCCGGGGTCTGTGGAGCCGGGAGGATGGGCGCCATGGCGCACCCGTTGACACTGCACCCCGACCGGTTGTTCCCCGCCGAGCCCACCACGCGGGCGGTCGCGCGGCGGCTGTACGAGTCGGTGAAGGACCTGCCGATCATCTCGCCGCACGGGCACGTGCCGCCGGTGTGGATCGCCGACGACGTGCCCTTCAGCGACCCGACCTCGCTGCTGCTGAGCCCCGACCACTACATCAACCGGCTGCTCCACACCCACGGCGTCGAGCTGGCGTCGCTGGGCGTGCCGCCCGGCGAGCCGTTGCCGCCCGAGCAGGCGCGGGCCGCGTGGCGCACGTTCTGCAGCCACTGGCCGGTCTACCGGGGCACGCCGGTGCGCTACTGGATGGAGGCCCAGCTCGTCGACGTCTTCGGCGTCGACGTCCGCCCGTCCGCCGAGACCGCCGACCAGATCTACGACGCGATCCAGGCCACCATCGAGCAGCCGTCCTTCCGGCCCCGGGCGCTCATGGACCGGTTCGACATCGCGTTCCTCGCCACCACCGACGACCCGTGCGACGACCTCGGCCACCATCGCACGCTCGCCGAGGACCCGTCGTTCACGCGTACGGTGGCCCCGACGTTCCGGCCCGACCGCTACCTGGAGCCGGCGCGCGGCGGGTGGCCCGCCCTCATGGACGACCTGGCGCAGGCCAGCGGCGTCGACACCGGCACGTGGGCGGGCTGGGTCGCCGCGATGGAGGAGCGGCGCGCCTACTTCAAGCGCCACGGCGCCGTCTCCAGCGACCACGCGCACGCCGACCTCGACACCACGCCGCTGCCGCCCGACGAGGCGGCCCGGCTCTACGACAAGGCGCGGACGGGCCGCATCACCGCCGCCGAGGGCGACGCGCTGCGCAAGACGATGGTCTTCGAGACCGCCCGCATGGCCTGCGACGACGGGCTCGTCATGACGCTGCACCCGGCCACCTACCGCAACCACCACACCGCCACGTTCGAGCGCTACGGCGCCGACGTGGGCGGCGACGTGCCGCTGGCGGTCGAGGCGACCCGGGCGCTGCAGCCCATGCTCGACGCGTTCGGCACCCACCCGGGCTTCAAGGTCGTGGTGTTCACCCAGGACGAGACCGTCTTCGGCCGCGAGCTCGGCCCGCTCGCCGGGTTCTACCCGTCGATGTACGTGGGGGTGCCGTGGTGGTTCATCGACGCCCCCGACGCGATCAAGCGGTTCCGCAAGGCCGTGTCGGAGCCGGCGGGGTTCACCAAGACCTCCGGCTTCATCGACGACACCCGTGCGTTCCTGTCGATCCCGGCCCGCCACGACATGTCACGCCGGCTCGACTGCGTCCACCTCGCCGAGCTCGTCGTCGAGCACCGGCTCGCCGAGGACGAGGCGGCCGAGGTCGCCCATGACCTCGTCGCCACCCAGCCGAGGAAGGTGTTCAACCTTGTCTGAGCCCCGTACGCTGTCCCGCGCCACCGACGGCCGGCCGAAGGCGCCCGTCCGCATCGTGCACCTCGGCCTCGGCCACTTCTTCCGCGCCCACACCACCTGGTACACCGAGCACGCCGGCGACGCCGACCAGTGGGGCATCGCCGCGTTCTCGGGCAGGTCGGCCACCCACGTCGCCGACCTGCAGGGCCAGGACTGCCTCTACACGCTGGTGCAGCAGTCCGGCGAGCCGACGTGGGAGGTGATCTCGTCGATCGTGGCGGTGCACCCCGGCAACGACCTCGCCGCCCTGCGCGGCTACCTCGCCCGGCCCGAGGTGTCGATCGTCACCACCACCGTCACCGAGGCCGGCTACGTCCGCGACGCGTCCGGCGGGCTCGACACCGACGACGCCGGCGTCCGGGCCGACATCGAGGCGCTGCGCGCCGACCCCGTGGCGGGGACCGTGACGACGACCCCCGGCAAGCTGGTGGCTGGCCTGCTCGCCCGGCGGGTCGCCGACGCCGGCCCGATCACGTTCGTGCCCTGCGACAACGTGGTCGACAACGGACCCATGACCGAGCGCGTCGTCGCCGACATGGTGCAGGCCGTCGACCCGTCGCTGGCAGCCTGGGTGGGTGACAACGTCGGCTTCGTCACCACGATGGTCGACCGGATCACCCCCCACTCGACCCCTGCCGACCTCGAGGCTGCCGAGCGGCTCACCGGGCTCGCCGACCCGGCCATGGTCGTCACCGAGCCGTTCAGCGAGTGGGTGCTCGAGGGGGAGTTCGTCAGCGACCGGCCCGCGTGGCAGGACCGGGGGGCGAGCTTCGTCGACGACATCCGCCCCTTCGAGCACCGCAAGCTGTGGCTGCTCAACGGGTCGCACTCGCTGATGGCCTACGCCGGCCCGATCCTCGGGGTCGAGACCGTCGGCGAGGCCATCGCCCACCCGACGCTGCGGGCGTGGGTCGACCAGTGGTGGGACCTCGCCGCCCGGCACCTGCCGCTGTCCCACGACGAGGTGCAGTCCTACCGTGACGCCCTCGTGGAACGGTTCGCCAACCCCGCGATCCGCCACCTGCTCAAGCAGATCTCCCCGGACGGGTCGCAGAAGATCCCGATCCGGTTCGTGCCCGTCCTGCGGGCCGAGCTCGAGGCCGGCCGGATGCCGTCGGCGGCGACCCGTGCCGTCGCGGCCTGGTGCCTGCACCTGCGCGGCCACGGCAACCCGGTGAGCGACGTCCGCGCCGACGAGGTCGCCGTCCTCGGCGAGGGGACCGTGACCGACACGGTGGCGAAGGTGCTCGACTACCTGGGCGTCGCCGACGAGCGGCTCGCCGCCGAGGTGCTGCGCCAGGTCGAGGAGATCGAGCGGGCCGCAGCGTCCTGACACCCGTACGGACCT
>JBHAES010000266.1:0-2693 GCA_041855725.1 Actinomycetota bacterium | reverse complement strand
GGTGCGAGGTCGCCCACCCCGTCACCGACCAGCATGCCCTTGATGGTGACCTGCGAGCCGGGCGGGCGGACCGCCGGCACCCGGTGGCCGAACACGGCGGCCATGCCGGTGAGGCCCGCCTGCGGCACGGCCAGCGGGATCACGGCGAACGGCTCGAACCCGAGGTGCTCGGCCGCGTAGTCGGACATGGCCCGCACCCGGTGGCGGTCCTCGACCAGCCACGGCAACGGCTGCGCCGACACCAGCTCGTCACCGCGCTGGGTGCGGCAGACGATCATGTGGGGCAGGTGCCGGCCGTAGGACCGGGCCAGCCGGGTGACGGTGTCGCTGGTGAGCCACTCCTCGGCGTCGTGGCGGGGCGTGAGCGACACCCAGGTGCCGGCCTCGGCGAGCCACGCGGCCCGCGGGTCGTCGGCGGCGAGCTCGGGCACGTCGACGCCCCACGTGCCGTCGGCGCGGCCCCGCCAGCGCACGACCTGGCCGCCGGCGCGCCGCGACACCATCTCGATCTCGTCGGAGACCAGGAAGCACGAGAGGAGCCCGATGCCGAACTGCCCGAGCAGGTCGCTGCGGGCGAACCCGAGCGTGTCACGCTTCGACGAGCGCCCGATGGTGGCGAGGAACGACTCGGCGTCGGCCTGGTCGAGCCCCAGCCCCCGGTCGGCGCAGTGGAGGCGGCCGTCAGCCGACACGTCGGAGCCGATGAGCAGCACCGCCGGTGCGTCGTGCGCCATGTCGCCGGCCTGCTCGCGCACCGTCAGGGCGTCGACCGCGTTCTGCAGCAGCTCCCGTACGAACACCCGTGGCCCCGAGTAGAGGTGGCGCGAGAGCAGGTCGACGATGCCTCGCAGGTCTACCTGGAAGGTGCGGTCGGTGGCCTCGGTTGACGTCACCTGCCCAAGGCTAGACGGCGACGGTGACACTTTTCCTCACAGTTCCGGCCAGCGGGCGCAGATCCTTGCTGCGGCTACGGGTTCCACCCGGTGGCAGGAGTCCTCCCCCGGGGCGGGGCCCATGCCTGGCAAGGCCGTGCCACCAGCGCCGTACGGACCCTTCGCGCACGGTGCGAGCCGCTGCCCGCACCTGTGGCAACGACCGGCTCAGGACCCTTCGTGGGCGGCCGGCACGACGGCACCTCCCGTCAGCCGGACTCGCGCACCCGTACCGAGCGAGGTCGGCACCGGCATCCGGCGCACCGGGACGCGGGTCCTTCCTCGTACGCACGCGCGCCCTCGAGGACGCGAGGACGGTCCTCCCGTACGCACGGCACCGGCCCCGGAAGACCGGGGCCGGTGCCTGGGGAGAGGTCCGCTCTGCGGAGACGTCAGCTGTTCGTGGTGGCCTCCTGGGTGGCTGCGGGATCGGCGGGTGCGTCGGCGGGCGGCTGCCCAGGTGCCCCGGAACCGTCGGCAGGCGGCTGCCCAGGCGCCCCGGAACCGTCGGCAGGGGCCTGCGCCTGCCGCGCCTCACGGATCTCGGTGAGCGCGGTGAGCACCTTCTCCTTGTCGACGCCGAGCCTGGTGGCGAGCGCCGAGGCGATGGCGTCGTCCATGGTGGCGGGGTCTGGGCGGGTGCCCTCGGTGGGTGGCTGCAGGCTCGAGCGCGCCTCCTCCAGCGCGGTCCGCACCGCGGTCTCGTCGACGCCGAGCTTGGTGGCGAGCTCGCTGGCGAGCCGGCCGCCCATCATGCCCTTGCCGCCGCCACGGCCGGTCGTGGTGCCCTGGTCGGTGCCCGGCTGGGTGGAGGCCTGGGCGGTGGCCTGGGTCGTGGTGGTCGCAGCGCTCGAGGTGGCCGCCGCGATGCCAGCGGCGCCGCCGAGCAGGCCGAGGCCGACGGCGACCCCGACGATGGCCTTCTTCGGGGTGGACAGTGCCATTGATTCCTCCAGGGATCCGTTGTCGTGTCTGGGCCGGTTGTCTCTCTCCGGCGTACGACAACTGTCGCGACCCCGCCTGTGCCGCCCCTGCCACGGACCTGTGCGTACGCTGGGACATCCCCGCCCCTCGTACGGACAGGAGGGGCGCGGAGACGCGACGAGGACGGGGGCCGGCCTCCCATCCTCAGAGCAGACCCTGACCAGGGCGGACGGCTGCCGACGTACCCAGCCGGTGCGCCCGGCCCGCACAGGTCAGGGCAGCTGCCAGTTGACCGGGTCGGCGGCGGCGTCCTTGTCGACGATGACGCCGCTGTAGTGGAGACTGGCGGGCTTGTCGCCGGCGGCCAGGTCGAAGATGAACACCCCGGTGACCTGGGCGTTGGACGACAGGTCCTCGCTGACGACCTCGTTGCCGGGGTAGATCGACATCGCGTCGACCGACGGCTGGTACTCCCGCTCGTCGGCGCCCTTCACGGTCATCTCGGCGGCGGAGAACCGCAGGTACTTGGAGGAGCCGGTGTTCTTGGCAGACATCATCACCAGGCAGTACTGGCCGACCGCCTTCTTGCTGGTGTAGGAGCTCTTCACCTCGGGTACGCCGCACTGCAGCGAGACGAGCGTCATCTGCAGCCCGTTGCTGGTGCGGGCCTGGCCGATGTCGGCGCCGGAGGTGACGATCGGGCCGCCGGGGAAGGTGGCGGTCGGTGCCGGCACGGTGGTGGGGGAGGCGGGCCTCGACGTGGCCGGCCGGGAGCTCGACGCGGGCGCCGACGACGACACCGGCACCGCGGTGGAGCTGGTCGCCACGGCCCGGCGT
>JBHAES010000265.1:0-3962 GCA_041855725.1 Actinomycetota bacterium | reverse complement strand
TGGCGTCGTCGGGTGCGGCCGGCGGCGGGGTGCCGGGTCGCACCGGTGGTGTCGGGAGCGGGCCGAGGCTCGCGGGCGTGGCCGCGTCGGGAGCGGGGCCGGCCGAGCGGCGGGCCTGACCGGCGTACGGGGCGTCGGCGACGTACCCGTCGAGGCCCCGCGCGGGCACCGGGGTGGTGGGCGAGCCGCGCCCTGCGTCGGTCATGTGTCCCCCTCCCTCGATCCGGTCACCCGACCGACCACGTCTCCTGGCCGGTGACGAGACGCTGCAGGGCGTCGAGGTCGGCCTCGTCGCCGCCGGCCTGCTCGACCTGCCGACGCGCCTGGTCATCGTACGTCGGGCGCGGCACGTCCCTGAAGACCCCGACGGGGGCCCGGGTGAGCACCCCCGCGTCGGTGAGGCGGGTGAGGGCGTACGCGATGGACGGGTCGGGGCGGGTCGCGTCGTGCACGAGGATCGCGTCGAGGCCCACCTCGTCGACCTCGACCACCGAGAGGGTGCCCGTCGCCGCGTCGCGCACCACGCCGAGCCGCCCGCCCGCGAACACGATCGGCTCGCCCTGCCGCAGCGGGATCACGCCCTCGTCAGCGTTCGCACCCTTGACGGCCGCGAACGCGTCGTCGTTGAAGATCGGGCAGTTCTGCAGGATCTCGACCAGCGCGGTGCCCCGGTGACGGGCGGCTGCCCGCAGCACCTCGCCGAGGCCGTTCCGGTCGGAGTCGACGGCGCGGGCCACGAACCCGGCCTCCGCGCCCAGCGCCAGCGACAGCGGGTTGAACGGCACGTCGAGCGAGCCGAGCGGCGTCGACTTGGTGACCTTGCCCTGCTCGGAGGTGGGGGAGTACTGGCCCTTCGTGAGCCCGTAGATCCGGTTGTTGAACAGCAGGATCGTGAGGTTCACGTTGCGACGGATCGTGTGGATGAGATGGTTGCCGCCGATCGACAGCGCGTCGCCGTCACCGGTCACCACCCACACCGACAGGTCGGGACGGGTGATCGCCAGCCCCGTCGCGATCGAGGGCGCCCGCCCGTGGATCGAGTGCAGCCCGTAGCTGTCCACGTAGTACGGGAACCGCGACGAGCACCCGATGCCCGACACCACCACCGTGTTCTCCCGCGCGATGCCGAGCTCGGGCAGCACCCCCAGGAACGTGGCGAGGATCGAGTAGTCACCGCAGCCGGGGCACCACCGCACCTCGCTGTCGGAGGTGAAGTCCTTGCGCGTCAGCGGCGTCACCGACAGCGGCACGCCGACCAGGCCCGGGTAGGCGGTCACGAGTCCTCCTCCAGCGACGCGATGAGCGCCGCGACGTCGTGGGCGAGCTCCTCGTACGAGATCGGCAGCCCCCGCACCCGCGAGTACGACTGCACGTCGACGAGGTAGTGCGCCCGCAGCACCAGGGCCAGCTGGCCCAGGTTCATCTCGGGCACCAGCACCCGGTCGTAGGCGCGCAGCACCTCGCCCAGGTTCGGCGGGAACGGGTTGAGGTGGCGTACGTGCGCCTGCGCCACGTGGTGGCCGCCGCGGCGCAACGCCTTCACGGCGGCCCGGATCGGCCCGTACGTCGACCCCCAGCCGAGCAGCAGCACCCGCGCCTCGCCCGACGGGTCGTCGACCTGGACCGGCGGGATGTCGCGGGCCACGCCGGCGACCTTCGCCGCCCGCAGCCGCACCATCCGGTCGTGGTTCGCCGGCTCGTAGCTGATGCCGCCCGACTCGTTCTTCTCGATGCCGCCCAGCCGGTGCTCCAGACCCGGCGTGCCGGGGATCGCCCACGCCCGGGCGAGCGTCTCGGGGTCGCGGACGTAGGGGTGGTGGGTCGGCTCACCGGCCGGCGTGGTGGCGTTGGGCTCGGTGGCGAAGCCCGGGTCGATCGGCGGCAGCGCCGCCAGGTCGGGCACCCGCCACGGCTCGGCACCGTTGGCCACGTAGCCGTCGGAGAGCACGATCACCGGGGTGCGGTAGGTCACCGCCACCCGGCACGCCTCGACGGCGACGTCGAAGCAGTCGGCGGGGGACGCCGGCGCCAGCACCACCACCGGCGACTCGCCGTTGCGCCCGTACAACGCCTGCAGCAGGTCGGCCTGCTCGGTCTTGGTGGGCATGCCGGTCGACGGGCCGGCCCGCTGCACGTCCACCACCACGAGCGGCAGCTCGGTCATCACCGCCAGCCCGATGGCCTCCATCTTCAGCGCCAGGCCCGGGCCCGACGTCGACGTGGCGCCGAGGTTGCCCCCGTACGACGCCCCGATGGCCGCCCCCACCGCGGCGATCTCGTCCTCGGCCTGGTAGGTGACCACGCCGAGCGCCTTGTGGCGGCTCAGCTCGTGGAGGATGTCGGAGGCCGGCGTGATCGGGTAGCTGCCGAGGAACAGGCGCATGCCGGCGAGCCTCGCCCCGGTCATCAGCCCGTACGCCATCGCCGTGTTGCCGTTGACCTGCCGGTAGCGGCCCGACGGCATGGGGGCGGCGGGCACGTGGTAGCGGGTGGCGAACACCTCGGTGGTCTCGCCGAACGCGTGGCCGGCGCGGAACGCGGCGAGGTTCGCGTCACGGATCTGGGGGCGCTTCGCGAACTTGGTGCCCAGGAACTCCTCGGTGCCCTCGGTGGGCCGGCCGTAGAGCCAGGTCAGCAGGCCGAGGGCGAACATGTTCTTGCAGCGGGCGGCGTCCTTGCGGCCCAGGCGGTGCTCCTTGACCGCCGCCACGGTCATGCCGGTGAGGTCGAGGGCGACCACCTGGTAGTCGTCGAGGGAGCCGTCGGCGAGCGGGTCGGCGGCGTAGCCGACCTTCGCCAGCGCCCGCGGCGAGAAGTCCGCGGTGTCGACGAGCAGCAGCCCGCCCTTGCGGACGTCGCCGAGGTTGGCCTTGAGCGCCGCCGGGTTCATGGCCACGAGCACCTCGGGCCGGTCGCCCGGCGTGGAGATGTCGCTGCTGGCCACGTGCACCTGGAAGCTGGAGACCCCGGGCAGGGTGCCGGCCGGCGCCCGGATCTCGGCCGGGAAGTTCGGCAGCGTGGCGACGTCGTTGCCGAAGGTGGCGGCGTCGGAGGTGAACCGGTCACCCGTCAGCTGCATGCCGTCGCCGGAGTCGCCGGCGAACCTGATGACGACGCGGTCGAGCCGCGTGACCTCTTCTGACACTGACTGCCAGCCTCCTGAACCTGCTCGTGCGCGGTGCCCGCCCCAGCCTAGTTGTACTGGTCACACAGGTTGGGTACGAGGTGGGCTGGTGGCTGACCCCCGAGTGCGGTGTGGCCGCGGTGGTGATTGTAGTGGTGGAGCCAGTCAGCGAAGCAGGCGACGCGCTCGGCGTCGCTGGTGTAGGCGCGGGCGTAGGCCCACTCGGCGAGGAGGGTGCGGTTGAACCGCTCGACCTTGCCGTTGGTCTGGGGCCGGTAGGGGCGGGTGCGTCGGTGGCGGATGGGGCCGAGGGCGGCGGCGAAGTCCTTGGAGCGGTAGCAGGAGCCGTTGTCGGTCAGGACCTGCTTCACGTCGATGCCGGCGTCTCGGAAGAACGCTTCGGCGCGGCGGAGGAACCCGGCGGCGGTCTCGGCCCGCTCGTCGAGGAGGAGCTCGCTGTAGGCGAGGCGGGAGCAGTCGTCGACGGCGTTGTGGATGTACCAGTAGCCGCCGCCGGGCCGCTTCCGGTTGCGCTGGCCTTGCTCGCGGCCGACGACCCGGTGGCCGCCGCCGTCAGGGATGCGGCCGAGCTTCTTGATGTCGATGTGCACCAGGTCGCCGGCTTGTCGTGCTGGTAGCGGCGCGGCTTGGGACGGGCCCGCAGCCGGGCCCCGGTGGCCGGGTCCACCCACGCTAGCCGGGGGCAGCCGTAGCGGCGCAGGATCTTCGCCACCGTCGACACTGCCAGCTGCTGCGCCCGCAGGTGCGCGGCGATCCGGGCCGGCCCCCACCGGTGGGTGACCCGCAGCCCGACCACCCGCCGCTCGATCCGGCTCGG